>CAKKRB010000194.1 GCA_919902485.1 Omnitrophica bacterium GWA2_41_15
ATGTTGATGAGAAAGTATCGGTAGCAGTAGCGATGTATAAAAAACGCCTTAAGGCCTATAAGACCATGGGCTATGAGATTAAAGAGGATAGTTCTCTTGCTGTAGATGCCCTGATATAGATATAGGAGTTTTGTCCGGTGTTTTGAACCTGACAAAACAGAACTCTTTAACTTCAAAAGAGTTCGGCGATTCTGAGCCAAAAATGACCGGACAAAACGGACATTTTTGCGAGGAATAAACCTCTCTAAAGTCAGGAAAAGTCAGGAATTTGCTTGTTTCTGCCAGTAATCTCGCTATAATAGATACCTAATATATAGCGAGAGGTTTCCCCTCGGCTAATACGAGAGGGACCCCAAATTATTATATAAGAGGGAGAAATATGCCAAGAAAATATCTGCTGGTTTTAATGTTTAGTTTTTTATCTGTTATTGCTTTTATCAGTTTTGCGGCAGCTGCATCTGCGCAGGAAGAGGAGGCCAGGTATGTGGCTAAGTTCAATTATACGCCTGACACTCAAGCAGCTCCCGGTTCGGCAGGAGTGACTTTTGCGGTAGCGGATGTTAGTTATCAACAAGTTGGAGCTAAAGATATCAAGCCATGGTTTACGTACTCACAATTCGATAATTTACAAAGGCGGTTAGGGAAGATTTAACTAAAATTCTTGTAGCAAAGGGGTTTTCTGTGCGCGGTCCTTTCGACTCTTATGATCTAATACCTTACCCGGATAAGAAAGCTATTGATTTATGGATGATTCCGAATATAGAGCTTTCAATTAAAATTCCCGAAGAAATATATTCTATAGAAGATGTTAAAATTGAGGTTACAGGGACAATGAGGGTGAAAATGCAGGAAATCAACACCCGCGAATTAATGTGGGCTAATAAAAGTATCCCATTTAAATTTGAATTTCTCTGCGTAGGCCCAGATGGCTTAAATTATGCCAGCATTACGTTTGGTGGAGGCGTGATGATAAAAGATGTAGATAATAAAAAAATAAGTAAAAAAATTACTTCCGTAGAATTTGGTTCAGGCGGCATGGATGAAATTGCCAAAGGCATAGAGAAAGAGTATCCTGCCATTATGGCTAACATTTCTAAACTGATTGATGCGGAAGAGATGAGTATAATCAAAAAGCAATGCCAGGAACTTAAGAGCAAAAAGTGATATTAAGCGAGGAGTTGCCTCTCTAAAGTTGCAATATTAGGCATATATTAAGGTAATTCCTATATATAAGCGTTATTCGGAATCAGAGAGATTTCCCCTCGGCTCATGCGAGAGGGACCCCAACTTTTAAAAATAGCCCGAATTGTTACTTAAGGAAGAGGAAAATATGATAAGAAAATATCTGATGGTTCTAGCGGTTACTCTCTTATATGTTATTTCTTTTATTGGTTTTGCGACGGCGGCATCGCCGAAAGAAGAAAAGACTGCATATGTGGCGAATTTTAATTACACGCCGGCTTCTCAGGCAGCACCCGGCTCAGGTGGAGTAACATTTGCGATAGGGAATGTCAATTATCAGTCTAACAGTAAGACACTTTGGTTCTCCGCTCCACAATTTGATAATTTAGATAGGGGGATAAAAGATGATTTATCCGAACTTCTCATAGCAAAGGGTTTTAGTGTCCGCGGTCCTTTTGATTCTTATGATTTAATACCTTACTCGGATAAGAAAGCCATTGACTTATATCTGGTTACGGCGGCGGAACTGTCAATCACGTATAAAGACCCTAAAGCGGCGCCCGGCGGGATCGCTTCGTGGACGTATACCGGAAATATTGAGGTTAACGGGAAAATCCATCTGGGACTAAAAGAGATTGTTACCGGCGAATTGATGTGGTCCAAGAGCATCCCCTTTACGAAATTTGAATTCCCCTATTCTGTACCCAATCAGCGTACTTTTGACTATAATACTTTTCCATATAATCTTGTTATGAACGACGTGGCTAAGGGAATAGAAAAACAGTATCCTGACCTTATGGCTACCTTCTGGAAACTTATTGACCCGGAGGAGATGGGAATAATCAAAAAACAGTGCCAAGAACTTAAGACCAAAAAGGGATATTAAGCGAGGAATTACCTCTCTGAATTGCAGAATTTGGTATATATTAAGGTAATTGATGCATCAAATGCCATTTGAAGGTTAGAGAGGTTATTCCTCGGCTCATACGAGAGGGACCCAAGTATATCCTATCTCTATATGGCACAATGAGTTAGGACAAATCCCCTACGGGGAAACCTGTCGGGGATTTTTTATCTGTCGATGTCCCTAGGACTTAGGGCGTTATTTCCGTCGGAGAATTCCGAAATATTTTAAAACAAGATCTCCGTCGGTAAAGAGTGTGAATTTTAGAGAGAATTTTCAAATAATAGCGCAAATCCTCTCTTAGTTTATTGGCGCTAGTTTATGGCTTATTCGCGCAATAATGCGCTTATTCAGATCGTAAACTCCGCCATAAACTAGAGGTGAGGGCATTATTGATTAAGAGAGGTTTAGGTCCAATTAGTTCGGATTATCTTGACATAGAAACATGAAAAGGTTACAATTGTAACATAAAAAGGTTACAGTTATGGATATATCAAATCTGTTTAAATCAAAAGTTCGCAAGGCGTTATTCAAGCTCTATTTCACAAATCCCGACAGCGAATTTTATTTAAGAGGGCTTGAGCGGCTACTTTCTATGCCTGTCAGCATGATTAGAAAGGAGCTCATGCGTCTCGAAAAAGAAGGTATTTTTGTATCTCATAAGAAAGGTAATCTTGTCTATTATCAGGTTAACAAGGCTTATCCGCTTTTTAGTGAATTTAAAAGTATTGTATTTAAGACTATAGGAGTTCAGGGATTACTAAATGAGGCGCTTCGAAAAATTAAGGGCATAGATACCGCATTTATATACGGCTCTTACGCTAAAGGCAATGAAAGGGCCGACAGCGATATTGATTTATGTGTTATCGGTACTATTGACGAAAATATTTTAGTGCGCATGATAAGCGAACTGGAAGCGTCGGTCACAAGAGAAATAAATTATACCATTTATACAAAGAAAGAATTTGCGGAAAAAAAGCGTAAAAAGGATTCGTTTATATCAGAGCTTATTTCAAGCCCAACGATAATGCTAATAGGAGAAAAAAATGGTCTATGAAAAATTTATAGAAGAATATTTGGCCAGTGGATTGCTTAAGAAGCAGAAGTCGAGTTTTTCGGCGGTAGAAAAGCTTATTAATCGAAGTGCAAAAGAGCTGAGCGCGGCAAAAGCAAATTTGGTTATCGATGAAGGCATTGCATATACAGTGGCTTATCTTTCAATGCTTCATGCGGGCAGGGCATTCATGCTTCTCAAGGGCTTTAGGCCTGATGATGGATATCAACATAAAACGGTAGTTGAATTTATGTCTAAGGCACTAGGCGCGGAGTATAAAAATATTATAGAGCGTTTTGATAGAATGAGGCGTAAGCGTAACATCTTCACTTATGAAGTTGATATCTCTATTTCAAAAACGGAGGCAGATGGCGCATTTGAAACGGCAGTTAAGTTTGTCGATCTGATAAAAGAAACCGTAAAGAGAGAAACGACCGGTACAAAAATTATACACGTTTTTAAATATTAAAGAAATAGATATTTTCTAAAGCAGTAAGTTAAATTTTTCTGCTCTAGATTTGTTAAATAGCCTTAGATGGCTGTTAAAACACAATCTTCTGGCTATCAAGACAAAATCCCAGCTTACAAAATTTCCTCTTCGCTTATTTATGCTGTTTTGTTATCTCCGATAATAATTCCTGATTATTCCTCCTAGCTTTGATTGACATTTAATTTCTCCTGCATTTTTAGTTAAACTTAATTCCAATGGCATATTGCCTATAGAGGAGTGAGGCCTGGTTGTATTATAATGCGCTACATATTCGCTTATTAAATATCTTAGATGTCGCTCACCAAAAACAACAAAATGGTTTAGGCATTCTCTTTTAATCGTGCCTACCCAGCTTTCAGCATAGGAATTCATATTGGGCGACATAAAAGGAGTCTTCTGTACGTTAAATCCAGAATCTTTAAACAGCTTATCAAATTCATTAGAGAATTTTTTATCTCTATCACGGATTAGCAGGCTTTTATCGTTTTTATTGCTAGCAAGGAGATGAAGAGTGTTTTTAGTCTGCTTATTTACCCATTCTTGGTTAGGGAATTGGGTGGCTCCCGCAATGTAAACTCTCCTAGTTTTGATATTTATAAAGAATAAAACAAAAAACATCCTTGGTCCTAGCGCAGTAATGACTTGCTTGGTGAAGAAATCGCACGCCCAAAGCGTCTGGAAATGCCTTTTGATAAAATTATCCCAGCTATCTTCCGCTCTTTTAGGAACAGGATCGATGTCATTTTCTTTTAGGATGTTCTTTACGTTACTTTTTGACAAGAGGAACGCCGAATTTTACAAGCCTTCTCCTTTCGACAGACGTTGGTCGTATGCTTCTACCGACACGCTTACGCAATATTTCATTCTCAACTCTCAGATATTCAATTTGATGAGTTAAATTCTCTTGTGTCATTCTACCTAGAAAGGACAAAAGTTCGCTGAATACATTCTTTTGAGTGAATTCCCAGTATTTCTGCATCGATTCCTCCTCAAATTGATTATGAAGACTTACTTAAGTTTGTTAAAAACCTATAATTATATGGTATAATAACGCATCATAAGGACAGAGTCTTAAGAGGTTTAATAAGCTTTACTCTGTATGGCAGATATAATTTTTGCACCGTGCGAAGCTTAGAAATGTAAAAAAAGGAGGATTTTTCATGAATAAATTAAAGCGATATTTTATCACCGGGCTACTTACCATTCTGCCGATTTTTCTCACCCTGTACATTCTTATTATTATTTTTAGATTGATTGATAATATTGTCGGGGGAATTATAAACAGTTATTTAAAGGCAGCGTTTGATTTTTCTATTCCCGGATTAGGTTTTATTATGGCAATCTTAATAATTCTAGTAACAGGATTTGTTGTTTCGCACTTATTGAGTAAAAGGGCACTTCCATTAATAGAAAAATGGTTCCTTAAACTTCCCGGAGTCCGACAGGTATATCCGTCTATTAAACAAATAGTCGGTTTTATTTTTTCCAAGGATAAGGCCGTATTTAAAAAGGTAGTTTTAGTAGAATATCCTTCAAAAGGAATTTGGTCAGTAGGTTTTATGACCAATGAAGGTTTTAGGGAGGCGCAGGAATTAACAGGTCAAGAGCTAGTGCACGTGCTTATTGGCTCAACCCCTAGTCCGTGGAGCGGATTTTTCATCTTAGTTCCCAAAAATGCGGTAAAGTTTTTAAAAATGTCAGCTGAGGAAGGCATAAAACTAATAGTATCGGGTGGGATACTGAAACCATCCTAGAGGTTGCGGTATTATTATGTCAAAGAAAGCGATAAGGTGGTGATTTTTTAATGAGTTTTTTTGACATTATTATTTTTGGTGTAGTTGAAGGCATAACGGAATTTTTACCCGTATCTTCTACGGGGCACCTTATACTAACAGCGCATTTCCTGAGGCTTGCTCAGACCGATTTCTTAAAGAGTTTTGAGATTACAATCCAGCTTGGTGCGATTCTTTCAGTGGTTGTTTTATATTGGCGAACTCTATTTATTGATAGAAAGGCGTTAGCCAGAGTTTTCATTGCATTTATTCCTACTGTTGTGTTAGGGGTAATCTTTTACAAAGTAGTAAAGAATTTTCTTTTAAGTAGCGAAACTGTTGTCCTAGTTGCTTTATTGCTAGGAGGCATTGTTTTGATAATTTTTGAATTGTTTTATCAAGAGAAGCAAAATTCGCATACAGAAATATCCGGAATTTCTATCAAACAAGCATTAATTATAGGTGCTTGTCAGGTTTTGGCAATGATACCGGGAGTTTCACGTTCATTGGCGACTATTTTGGCAGGTCTTTCTCTTGGGTTACGGCGTAAAACCATTGTTCAGTTTTCATTTCTATTGGCTATTCCTACAATGTTAGGCGCAACAGTTTTCGATTTTACCAAAAGCGCAGCGCATTTTACGCCAAGTCAGTTTAATTATTTAGCGTTAGGATTTATCGTATCGTTTATTGTCGCGCTTATGGTGGTAAAGTTTTTTGTACGCTATATTGAGAAACATAATTTTATTCTTTTCGGCATCTACCGAATTATTGCATTTTTGTTATTTTTCGTTTTAATTAGGATGCGCTAGTCATTATCCAAGTACTTTCTTTCAAGAATGTCCGGTGTTTTGAACCGGACAAACTCTAACGTTTTAGTACCAAAAGAGTTAGACAATTCTGAGACAAAAATGACCGGACAAAACGGACATTTTTGCGAGGAATTAACCTCTCTGAAGTCAGAAATTTGCTTGTTTTTGTCAGTAATCTCGCTATAATACATACCTATATATAGCGAGAAGTTTCCCCTCGGCTGATACAAGAGGGACCCCAGTATATCCTATCTCTATATGGCACAATGAGTTAGGACAAATCCCCTACGGGGAAACCTGTCGGGGATTTTTTATCTGTCGATGTCCCTAGGGCTTAGGGCATTATTTCCGTTGGAGATTTTTGGAATATTTCATAACAATATCACCGTCGGGAAAAAGAGCAATTTTACGAGAGAATTTGAAAGAAATTGGCCAAACCCTCTCTTAGTTTATGGTAGCTAGTTTATGGTATATTCAAGCAATAATGCGCTTATTTCTGCTGTGGATTATGCCATAAACTAGAGGTGAGGAATACTAAAGAAGAGAGAGGAGTGTAAACCTCGCAATTAACCAACAGATTTTATAGATAGCGCTTTAGTTGGTTAATTTATTTCAGTGAAAGATTTTTCTTGATATTAAGCCATTCGTTCATTATAATGAACATGTGTTCACTTTAATGAACGGAGATAATATATATGCTAAAAGACATCCTTATTAGAACTGTAGAACAGCGCATCTTAAGTCTATTTGTGGCTAATCCGGACAGGGCTTTTTACAGCAGAGAAATTTCGAAAAAAATTAAAACCAGTCTCGGAGCTACCAGTAATGCGTTGCGGTTATTAGAGAAAAATAACATTCTTACTTCCGAAAGGAAAGGGAAAACGAGTCTCTATATATTAAAATTGCCGAACGAATATTTAGAGCGCTTTAAGATTTTGAATACTTTGCTTACCGTGGAACCTTTGGTTGAGAAATTAAAGAATATTTCCCGGCGTATTATTTTATATGGTAGTTATGCGGCAGGCACTTTTACTTCCGATAGCGATTTGGATTTGTTTATTATTTCAGAAAAGAGAGAGGAAGCATTGAAATCAATAGCTAATTTTAAGGCGAATACAGCCTTCGAGATTAAGCCAGTGATCAAGAAGCAGGTCGAATGGATGCAAGTTGAAAAAAGCGATCCGGAATTCTTCGGCGAAGTTAGTCAAGGTATTATCTTGTGGGAGAAGCCAATAAATGAATCAGGCTTTTAAGGAAGCACTCGAAAAGAAAAAGATTTTTCATTTTTCCAAGGCAAAGGGCCTGGTAGATAAAGAATTAAAGGTTGCCTTTGATGATCTTAGTGAGGCCAAGGATAGATTTAAGAATGAGCGTTATAAATACGCAACGATAAATGCTTATTACGCGACATTCCATGCCGCTCGTGCATTATTATTTTCCAAGGGATACCGGGAGAGAAGCCATTACGCATTATACATTGCCATTGAAGCCTTATTCGTAGAAACAGGCATGCTGGAAAAGCGTTATTCCCATATCTTAAAAGATAGCATGTCCTTAAGAGAAGACGCTGATTATGGCGGCGAGTTTTCTAAAGACGGAGCATCTTTAAGCATACATAATGCCGAAGAGTTTATAAAGAAAGCCAAAGAAGTGCTCTCCATTAATGCATAATAATTGATGTTGGCAGGCGCAAAAATTATACATATTTTCTAACTGCTAGGTAGTAATGTCCGGACAAATAGGGGTGGACAAATCTATCTCCTAATCCCGCAAAGAGTTACGTCAAATCCAGTCAAAAAAGACCGGACATTTCGGACATGGTTCGAAGCGCCCCGCATTTGGCGGGGCTTGCTCACCATTGTCCTGAGCGAGCGAAGCGAGTCGAAGGACATGGTTCGAAGCGCCCCGCATTTGGCGGGGCTTGCTCACCATTGTCCTGAGCGAGCGAAGCGAGTCGAAGGACAAATTTGGTGAGGAAATGTCCTCTCTGAATCCAGAATTTTCTTGATAACTGCCATATTCAGCCCTATAATACATACCTATATATAGCGAGAGGTTTCCCCTCGGCTGATACGAGAGGGACCCCAGCTTTTATATCAGGCTTTTTTTGACCAAAAATAAAAAGGAAAAAGATAGGCAAAGATGAAGAGCAACATAAAAAAAGACAGACAGTTATTAATAGCATTTTTGTTATTGTTGTTTCTTACAAGTTCTGTGTTTCTTGTTATGGGGCTTGACGAAACATCACGACAGTATGCGGGAAAGTCTTTTTTCAGAGTATTTTTTAGTATTGTTGTGCTGCTTCTTCTTTTGGTCGCGGTTTATCTTTATAAAATCTGTAGACTGTATTATTCTTCAGTTGTTTCCTGGATAATAGTTATAGTATTTATTGCTTGTTTTTTTTCTCAGTTTTCCCTGATTACATTTCTTATCGGCATGTTTATTATTTGGAAGTCAAAAAGATTACCGGACGATGAATAAGAGACAATTGATAATTGCTTGGGTGTGATGGAGTTTGGATTTATCTAAGATTTAGGTAAGCTTTGAAAAATGGGGAAACTTCCCGCGCAGTATGACATTTGTTGTTGAACCTAATATATAAAAGAGTATAATACTAATTGAGCGACTCACAAAGGAAGCCCTTTGGCGAGAAAGAATAATGCGGCAAACAAACAAAGATAACCCTTTTAGCTAATTGCTGAAGGTTGGCCTAAAGCACTGCAGAAATGCAGGCCTTGGGTTTTTTATTAATAGGCAGTGCCCAAGAGAAAAGGATGTTTGACTATGATGCAAATGCCGATTCTATTCTTTTATGGGATTTCTTTTCTCTTCCTGTATGTAATTATCTCTGTGATGCCCAAGCAAAAGGACCCCTTAAACCTTTATAACGATATTTGGTTTGTTGGCATCTTCGGCTTAATTCATGGTCTTCATGAGTTTATGGAGTTTTTTATTATAGTCGGCGAACCCTTCGATGTCAGACTGTTGAAAGTCATCGGGAGTCTATTGCTGCCCGCCTCGTTCATTTTCTTGATCATCTTTTCCACCCGAGTTATCATCCGCCGCATGCCTTCTTTTAGATGGTTACGCACTCTCTGGCTGGTCTGTTTATCGGTATGGGCGGCCATCTCCATCCTATGCAGAGATTTTCTTATCGCTGGAATAGCCGCCAGATACTTTGTCGCTCTCCCGGCAACGCTTTTAGTTTCCTTTGCTTTATATGCGGCTGTTTCAAAGGCTGATAAGAAACAGATCCCGCGAGACGTTTATATAAGCACGGTAGCGGTGATCGCCACTTTTTCCATCTACGGCATACTAACTGGTTTTGTTGTCCCGAAAGCAGATTTTCTTCTTGCCAGATTTATCAATTA
>CAKKRB010000195.1 GCA_919902485.1 Omnitrophica bacterium GWA2_41_15
TTTAAGGACCATTCTCCTCAAAATAGGTTCGAACAACGTTTAATAACTTCGACCAATCCGGACTTGGTTCAGTTTTTAACGAAAAAGAGGGATTTTTTAAAGCTTTTTGGGCGAAAAATTTTTTATCATAACTATTTATATATTCAAAAGTTAAATCAAATGGCTTTTTGAAATCTAAAATCACTTTTTTATCCAGCAGGCGGCGGTTCGTAGTCCCGCTTTCAGCGGGACTAATAAAAATAATTTTCAACTCTCACCTGGTTGAAAATTGTTTTTATTTTCCAATTTTTTCCACCCGCCCTTTTGTAAAGGGCGGCGACGAAGCAAGTTTTGGCGAATTCCACGATTTACCAAGGGAGGTGCCTTATGAAGACAAAATACTTTCTTTACGCTAGAAAATCTACCGAAGATGAGGAAAGACAGGTAATGTCTATCGAGGCTCAACTTGCGGAATTAGATGAGTATGCTAAGAGAGAGAATCTGGAAGTAATAGAAAAGTTTATCGAGAATAAGAGCGCTAAAAGTCCAGGCAGAGGAATCTTTAATGAGATGATGGCTAAAGTCAAAGATAGTAAAGACCCTTTTGGACTCTTAGCATGGCATCCTGATCGTCTCGCTCGAAACTCTATAGATGGCGGACAAATCATCTATCTTATCGATACAGGCAAGTTGATCTCTCTTCGCTTTCCTACTTTCTGGTTTGAGCCAACCCCGCAAGGCCTCTTTATGCTACAGGTTGCATTTGGTCAATCAAAGTATTACTCAGATAACTTATCTGAAAATGTAAATCGTGGAATTCGCCAAAAACTCAGACGCGGTGAATGGCTTAGTTTAGCTCCTCTCGGCTATGTGAATAACCCTAAGACCAGAAACATCGAACCAGACCCGGTAAAGGCAAAGATAATAAAGAAAGTTTTCGAAGAGTTTGCCGCCGGAAAGCATACCTTAGAGAGTTTGGGTGAGCGTCTGAGTTTTTTCGGCGTGGTGAGCAGGAATGGAACAAAAATTTGTAACTCTACTCTTCAAGGGACGTTAACTAACTCGGCTTATATAGGCGTGATAGACTATCATGGTGAAGCTTATGAAGGTAAATACGAGCCGATTGTCTCCCGAGCGACTTTTGAAGCTGTTCAGAGGGTTCTGAAAGATAGAGCCAAGCCGAGAAAGAATAAAAAAGGCCATAATTTTCCATTCGTTGGGCTTTTAAGATGCGGCGAATGCGGAGCCGCTATAACTGCACAATACGCTCATGGAAATGGCGGCACTTATAGGTACTACCGTTGCACTAAGCGGCTTGGCCCATGCAGTCAGAGATATCTAAGAGAAGACTTGGTTGTCGCTCAATTGAAGCAAGCGATTTCAAAAGTCGCCCTTTGCGAAGACTGGGCACAAAAAATGCTTGCTCAAGTTGATATATGGGAAAAAGACACTGCCCAGTCTTCGCAAACTTTCGCCCAAAATCTGCAAATAAAGATTAAGGAAATAGACGCAAGGCTTGATAAGTTAGTAAATGCCTTTCTTGATGGATATATTGATAAGGAAGTTTATCTGGCTAAGAAAGAAGATCTTATAAGGTCAAAAACAGAGCTTTTGCAGAAAAAGGCAGATTTTGGGCGAAAGGGGAATTTTTGGATCGAACCATTGCGGGAGTGGATAAAAACTGCTCACCACGCCGAAAAACTTGCTTCGTCTCAAAATTTTTATGAAATAAAAATTTTTGTGGAAAAAATTGGAACGAACCGCCGCCTGCTGGATAAAAAAGTGATTTTAGATTTCAAAAAGCCATTTGATTTAACTTTTGAATATATAAATAGTTATGATAAAAAATTTTTCGCCCAAAAAGCTTTAAAAAATCCCTCTTTTTCGTTAAAAACTGAACCAAGTCCGGATTGGTCGGGGCGGCTGGACTCGAACCAGCGGCCCCCTGCTCCCAAAGCAGGTGCTCTAGCCAACTGAGCCACGCCCCGTGTAATTTTTAATTTTACCAACTATACTCTATAAAGTCAATATATTTGGGTTGAATACTAGGCCATATATGATATATAATATGTCCTATGCGTAAAAAGAATATATTTCTAAACTCTTTAATAATACTAGCCTGCTTGACCGTACTCCTTGGGTCTCTGTTGAATATCTTCCTGATCACAATGGCAAGGCCGATTCTGCAGGAAAAGCTCACAGTCATACTCAAAAGAAAAGTCGAAATAGGGTCCTTGTCCTGTTTTACCCTGAAAGGCATTTCAATAAAAGACCTGGTGATCTGGAATGTGACAAATGAGCATCCCCTTTATCACTTCAAAGAACTTAAAATAAGACCTTCTGTAAAAGCCCTGATATTTGAAAAAAAGCTGAGGTTTAACAGCGAGCTATCCCCTACTAAAAATTTCAAGGCGCAGATAAACGCCCTGGGAAGTTATAATTTTAAAACCAGCGACCTTTCTATAAAATTCAGGCTCAGCAACGTGCCTTACATGGGAGACCTTGGGACGCTGTACGGCACTTTAAGGCTGTACAAAAAGCTTGATCTTGAAAAATACGAACTCCCTACAGATTTACTGGATATCACATTTACCTCGCCAAAGTTGCTTCTTGTGGCAAAATCCAGCATTATAAATAATCAGGGCAAAACCGAGATACGCGGTAAAATCATTGCCCCTTTTATAAAGACAGACAAATACCAGTTTAATAATATTAATTCCGATATAACGCTTGTAGGAGACAAGCTTTACATCTACCACCTGTCCTCTGAATTTCATAAAGGCATATTCCAAATGGATGGCTATATTGACTTGGATAACCCCATACCGCCATTTTCCATTAATGCGAATGTCAATAATATGGACGTATATGATTTTTCAACTAATTCCACCTTTGTAAAAAAAGATGTAAGCGGTATATGCAACGCGAATATTAAATTAAAAGGCGCTATAGGGGTAACAAATTCGCTTTTAGGAAAATCATGGATTGAGATAAAGAACGCAAACCTTTGGGAAGCAGGTATTTTTAAAGGTATTGCCACAGCTTTATTTATACCAAAATTAGAAGAGGTTGTGTTTACAGACGCGTTTGGCGCATTTCAGATCAAAAATAACTATTTTTATACAGACAATTTTAAATTAGTAAGCAATGAGATGGAGCTGGTCATAAAGGGAAGCCTGAGTTTTGATAATATTATAGACGCTGCAATAAAAATAAGATTAAAAAAAGAGCTGATACAGGAATCCACGTGGCTCTCAAAGATATCCAGTATTTTATTGGAAAGCGCTGGTTGGTTTATCGGAAGCGTTAAGATCACAGGAAACATGGATGACCCTGTATTCACTGTAAATCCTCTAGGCGTTGGAAATATTTTCGATAAGGTGAAAAAGGCTATTGATAAAGTGAGGGATATTTTGAAATAATCTTTTTTGCCTTCAGAAGCGCTTTAGACCTGTGGCTGATCTTGTTTTTTCTGGAAGTTCCCATCTCGGCAAAAGTCTTATTGTAACTATCTGGTATAAATACAGGGTCGTATCCAAAACCGCTCTTGCCTTTTGATTCAAAACCTATTTTTCCCCTGCATTTACCTTCAGCTACTCCGACAATCCTGCCTTTATCAGCAATAGCTATAACGCATTTAAAACAGGCCTTTCTTTTGGCAAGCGGAACGTCTTTTAAAAGCCTGAGAAGTTTTTTGTTATTGCTTTTATAAGTAGCGCCTTTTCCTGAAAATCTAGCAGAATAAACCCCGGGATCTCCGTTTAAAAAATCAACCTCAAGGCCGGAATCATCCGCAACTGCGAATTTTTTAAGAAATTCTGAGACCTGGATTGCTTTTTTTACTGCATTTTCTTCGAGCGTTTTCCCGTCTTCTATTACTTCAGGCGCGCCTTTAAAAGAATCCAGCGAGAAAACCTCTACAGCAAGGCCTTTAAGAAGCACTTTTATCTCTCTCAGTTTATCCTTATTTCTGGTAGCTACGACTAATTCCATTTGCCCCTAAGTTTACACTTTTGCAAAGTAGGGCAGGTTTAAACCTGCCCTACTTTGCAGATAACGCTTTTATAACTTGATTAATTTTTTCTGAAGGTCTATGAGTTCGTCAATGCCATTTTTTGCAAGGCTTATAAGGTCGTTCAAATCCTTTGCTGAAAAAGGCTTTTTCTCAGCTGTGCCCTGGACTTCAATCATCATGCCTGAGCCGGTCATTACTATGTTCATGTCAACTTCCGCTCCTGAATCCTCTTCGTAATCAAGATCCAGACATTTCTCGCCTTTTACAATGCCGACGCTTATTGCAGCCACATAATCTGCAAGAGGAATCGAGGTTATGATCTTCTGTTTCTTTAATTTTACAAGCGCGTCGCTGAGCGCGATAAAGCTCCCTGTGATGCTGGCTGTGCGCGTGCCGCCGTCCCCCTGTATTACGTCGCAGTCAATCCAGATTGTCCTCTCGCCTAATTTTTTTAACTCAGTTATGGATCTCATGCTCCTGCCTATGAGTCTTTGTATCTCCTGGGTCCTGCCGCTCTGTTTTCCGCGGGATGCTTCTCTGTCTATCCTGGACTTGCAGGAGCGTGGCAGCATGCCGTATTCCGCTGTTACCCAGCCTGAGCCGGTATTTCTTAAAAACGGCGGGACCTTGTCTTCCACAGAAGCGCTGCATATAACCTTGGTATTTCCCATTTCAATCATGCAGGAACCTTCTGCAAATTTCAGGACATTTCTTTTTATTTTAACCTTTCTCATCTGACCTAATTGCCTTCCATCGCTCCTCATAATACCTCCGTTATTGCCGGGAAATCTTTTATTTCAAGTCTATAGATCGCCTCAGGCCCTAAATCTTTATATGCCACAACCTTTGCTGATTTAACTTTTTCCGATAAATACGCCCCTGCCCCGCCTATCGTAATAAAATATACTGCCCCATATTTTTTTATCGCGCGATTAACCTCTTTTGACCTCTCGCCTTTACCTATCATACCTATAAGGCCCTGTTTCAGCAATAAAGGCGTGAAAGCATCCATTCTTGAACTTGTGGTAGGGCCGCAGGAACCAATGACTTCTCCTTCTTTCGCAGGCGTGGGCCCGACATAATAAATTGTTTCGCCCTTTAAAGAAACTGGGATTTTTTTTCCTGACTTTATGGCATCAAAAAACCTTTTATGCGCAGCGTCTCTGGCAGTTAAAACAGGTCCGCTCAGTAAAACCTGCTCTCCTTGTTTAAGAGTCTTTATAATATCCTTTGTAAGCGGCAAAGATATTTTTTTCATACTGTTATTTCTGCGGTCCTGGTGGCATGGCAGCTTATATTTATCGCAACTGGCAATCCTGCTATATGGGTAGGGTAAGTCAATATGCTCACGCCAAAGGCAGTGGAATTGCCGCCTGCGCCTATTGGCCCGATTTTCAGTTTATTGACTTTTTTCAATATGCTTTTTTCAAGTTCAGCAATATGTTTATCTCTATTATGCTTATTGAGCGGCCTGAAGATTGCCTCTTTTGAAAGAGACACTGCCTTATCAAGCGTCCCGCCCATGCCTATACCTATATATATAGGCGGACATGGCCTTGAGCCAGCTTCTTTTGCGGTATTTACGATAAATTCCTCTATGCTTGATGCAGGATCACCAGGCTTGAACATCCTGGTCTTGCTTACGTTTTCGCAGCCAAAACCCTTTGCTACAACCTTTATATTAATCTTATTGCCAGGCACTATGTCTGTATAAATAATAGGCGGCAGATTTGAATTCGTATTCTTTCTTATAAGAGGATCGTTCACAATAGAATTCCTGAAATAACCTTGTTTATACGCAAGCGCAACGCCCTTACTCACTGCTTTTTTAAGATCTCCTCTTACCAATACAGACTGGCCTACTTTTAAATATACAACTGCCATACCTGTATCCTGGCATATAGCCAGCATTTTCTTTTTAGCTATGAACGCATTCTTAATAATCACATCCAGGGCATATCTGGATTTTTTCAGGGTTTCATTTTTCCTGGCAAGTTTAAGCCAGGAAAGTATGTCAGGCCTTAAACATGTATTTACCTTTATAAACAAATCTTTTACTGCGTCCTTTATTAATCCGGAATCTATTATTTTTGTCATTTTACACCCAGTATTTTATGAACCTGCGGTATCAATCTAACATTTTTTAGCCTCGAACAGGCTGCGCTTAAAAATTCTTCAGCCTGATTTATTTTCTGTATCCTGTTATTTACAGTAACAGGCTGAAGTATGAAAAATATGTCTCTGTCTATTTTTTCTATTACAGATACTGCTTTTTTTATGTCAGCCAGCGAGGTTTTATTGGTAATAACTGATTTTACAAACACCTCTTTGGCTATTGCTTCTTTTAAAAAATCAGAATGGGCTTTCCATAAAGCCTGGCATCCTGCAGAAGAAGGAAGCTTGATGTCCATGCTTATTATATCTAAAAAATCAATAATCTCCAAAAGTTTATTTTTTAATACTCCGTTAGTCTCAAGATATAAAGAAAATCCCTTTTCCTTAAGTTCAGGCAGGACCTCTTTTAAAAAATCAGAATATAAAAGGGGCTCTCCGCCTGTAAGAGATATGACTTTTTTATTTTCATTTATAACAGCGCTTATAAGCTCTCCAGGAGTATATTCCTCAAACTTTTTTTTCTTATGCTCGTCGCAGAAGCTGCAGCTCAGGTTACAGTCATAGAATCTGACAAAAGTCTGAGCCTGGCCAACATATAATCCTTCGCCCTGGATAGAGCTGAATATCTCTGTAATCTTCGCTTTCATATACACATTATACCCCTCACCCTACCCTCTCCCCTGAAAGGGGAGAGGTAAATCCTTTTTCCCTCAGCCTGCAGGCATCGCATACACCGCAGGGTTTCTTGCCGCCTTTATAGCAGGACCACGTGAGATTAAAATCCACTCCCAGGGATCTACCAAGCTGCACAATATCTTCTTTTGTCTTATAAAGCAGTGGCGCTATTATTTGTATACCTTTTACCTTGGTAGCTTTTTTAAACAATTCGTTAAATTTCCTGTAATATCCAGGCCTGCAATCAGGATATCCTGAAAAATCTATTGCGTTCGCGCCTATAAAAACCTTTTTTGCGCCTATTGCTTCAGCATATGAAAGCGCAAAGCTCAGAAAAATAGTATTTCTGGCAGGGACATATGTAAGCGGTATGCTTTCTTTGCCTGCAAGCTTTCTATTTTCCGAAATTTTTATATTTTTATCCAGAAGCGCGCTGTTTTTCCAGGGTAGGGCTATTTTTAAAACAACGCATGGGGCTTTTACGCTCCGTGCTATTTTCTTTGCGAATGATATTTCTTTTTTATGGCGCTGGCCGTAATCAAACGCAAGACAGTAAGGCGCATAGCCTTTCTGCTTTGCAATGTAAAGCGTAACAGCTGAATCCATTCCGCCTGAAAGTAAGACTACTGCCTTTTTCATGCCCTTGGATGAACCTTATCGTAGATTGACCTTAGTCTCTCAGTAGTGACATGCGTATATATTTGAGTGGTAGAAAGGTTTGCGTGGCCCAGAAGTTCCTGCACGCTCCTTAAATCCGCGCCTCTATCCAGCATGTGAGTTGCAAAAGAATGCCTCAATGTGTGCGGAGAAATACTCTCATTAAGGCTTGTTTTATGGATATATTTATGCACTATCCTTCTCACCGCCCTGTCGCTTACGCGTCTTCGGCTTTTATTCAAGAATACAGGTTTTCTTTCATTTATCTCAGTGACTCCGATCTTTTCAAAATAAGCCTTTATGGCTCTCAATGCCTTGTCTCCTATGGGCGTGAGTCTTTCTTTTTTGCCTTTTCCGCGCACTTTTAACACCCCACTTATAAAATCAATATCCTCTTTATTCAGACCCACAAGTTCGCTTACCCTTATGCCTGTCGAATAAAGGGTCTCGAGTATAGCCCTGTCGCGCAAACCCATATCATCAGAAGCATCAGGAGATTCAAGGAGCTTTACCACGTCGCTGGCATTCATAAATAGCGGTAATTTCTTATCTATCTTCGGGGTTGAAAGGCTCGCAGCAGGATTAGTCTTTATATACCCTTCCCTATAAAGGAATTTAAAAAAACTCCTGAGACAGGCCATTTTTCTTGCCACTGACCTCTTTGAGAAATTTTTCTCTTTCAGCCTGGCAAGAAAAAGCCTCACGTCCACATGAGTAACCTGCTCTATGGGCTTATCCTTTATTGATCCGCTGAATTCTTTCAGGTCTATCTTATAATTAGTTACGGTGTGGTCTGAATAGTTTTTTTCAATCTGGAGATAGTTTATGAATTTATGTATGAGCCTATCAAGCATCTTCTCCCTCTATCCCATTATCCTCTTCGCTCTGGGAAGGAAGCCTGCGGGATATATGATGGCACTTTGGATAATTTGAACAACCGTAAAAATGCCTGCCTCCTTTTGAGCGGCGCTCTATAAGCATGCCGCCGCAGTCAGGCTCAGGGCATTTTACGCCCGTAGGTATGGGCTTGGCAAACCTGCAGTTCGGAAAATCAGAGCAGCTTAAAAACCTTCCGAGCCTCCCCCATTTTATAACCATGGGCTTGCCGCATTTTTCGCAAATCTCTGATGTCTTTACAGCCTCGCCTTTCACCTTGCGCATGTTTAACTTGGCGTATTCTACATTCTTCTGGAAAGGCTCATAAAATTTCTTAAGGACCTCTTCGCTTTTCTGCCTGCCCTCCTCAATCTCGTCCAGCTTTTCTTCCATTTTAGCTGTAAATTCAAGGTCAAGTATCTTTGGGAAGCTTTTCATTAAAAGGTCTGTAACTACTATGCCCAATTCCGAAGGATGAAAATACCCTTCTTTTCTTTTTACGTAATTGCGGGCGATAATGGTCTGGATAATAGGGGCATATGTGCTCGGCCTTCCAATGCCGTCTTCTTCAAGGGCTTTTACCAGAGACGCATCGGAATATCTCGGTGGAGGTTTCGTGAAATGCTGGCTTGGATCAAGCTTTATAAGATCCAGGATTTCACCCGTTTCCAGAGAAGGGAGCAGCCTGTCTTCTTCTTTTTCTTCTTCATTTTCCTGATAAACAATACTGAATCCGGCAAAAACCTTTTGCGAGCCCTGCGCTTTAAAAATACACCTGCCTGCTTTTATCTCAACGCTTATTGTATTGAATACAGCCGGGGTCATCTGGCTGGATACAAAACGGTTCCATATAAGTGTGTAGAGCTTGTACTGGTCCAGGGTCAAAAATTCTTTTATGCTGTCAGGATCTCTTAAAGGCAATGCAGGCCTTATTGCTTCATGGGCCTCCTGAGCTCTTTTCTTTGCTTTATAAACGTTCGGCATACTGGGCGCAAATTCACTGCCGTATCTTTCAAGTATATATTTTCTAGCGGAATCCTGCGAGTCTTTGGAAACCCTTACAGCGTCAGTGCGCATATAAGTTATAAGGCCTACGTTTCCTTCGCTCCCTATAGGCAAACCTTCATATAACTGCTGCGCTACTCTCATGGTCTTGATTGCCTGGAATCTCAGTTTATAAAATGCCTCTTGCTGGAGCTTACTGGTTGTAAAAGGCGGCTGGCTGTATTTGCGTTTTTCTTTTTTCTCAACGCCCGCAACCGTGAACGCTGCTTTCTCCAGCTCATTTACTGTTTTAACTGATTCATCATTATTTTTAAGGTCTGCTTTTTTATCGTCTACCTTATCAAGCTTGGCAATAAATCTGGAATTTTCTATATTCTTCTTTTTAAGCTCTGCTTCCATCTCCCAGTATTCCACTGGCACAAAAACACGTATCTCGCTCTCTCTGTCCACAACAAGCCTCACTGCAACTGACTGGACCCTGCCTGCTGAAAGGCCTCTGCCGACCTTTCTCCATAATAACGGGCTGATGCTGTAACCCACTAACCTGTCCAGAATCCTTCTTGTCTGCTGCGCGTCTACCATGTTCATATCTATGTTTCCGGGCTTACTGATAGCTGCCTCTATCGCAGTCCTTGTAATTTCATGAAATGCTATTCTGTATATGGTTTTCTTTTTGCCAAAAAGATTGGCAAGATGCCAGCTAATAGCTTCGCCTTCCCTGTCAGGGTCTGTCGCAAGGTATATATTGTCTTTACCGGCTGCTTCTTTTTTCAATGCGTCTATTATTTTCTTCTTGCCTGGTATCATTATGTATTCAGGGGTAAAACCTTTTTCTGTGTCTATGCCCATCTTGGACTTCGGGAGGTCCATTATGTGGCCCATTGAAGAAGAAACAGTAAAATTCTTACCCAATATCTTATTTATTGTGCTTGCTTTTGCAGGCGATTCAACAATTACTAACGACTTGGCCATCTCATTTCTCCATTCTATATTTTAACAAAATTCTTTCCGGGCAGCTGTTTTACAAATTTTTTGATTTCCAGATTTAACAATATACTGGAAACCTTACTAAGCGCTATCCCGCTTTCCAGGCATATATCATCTATATACTTGGGATCGCTGGATAATAAAGTATATACTAAACTTTCGGTTTTGTCCAATATAGAACTTTTTTTCTGTCCACCTACGGGGTGGACAGGTTTGGCCACCCCGTAGGTGGACAGGTTTAAGGTTTCTATATTCAATTCTTCCAATATATCTTCTACCCCCTGCGCCAATTTTGCGCCCTGCTTTATAAGCTTATTAGTGCCTTTTGAGGTCATTGAATCCACTTTGCCAGGCACTGCAAATACTTCCCTGCCTTGTTCAAGGGCGCAGTCGCAGGTTATAAGCGCTCCGCTCTTCTCAGCTGCCTCCACGCAAACAACCCCTAAAGAAAGTCCGCTTATAATTCTATTTCTTTTTGGAAAATTTCCCTTATCCGGCCTGGTAAGCATTGGAAATTCACTGATCACAGCTCCTGATTCTGAAATTTTTTCAGCCAGCTTTATATGCTCATCAGGATAGATATTAGCCAAGCCTGATCCCAGGACAGCAATGGTTCTTTTTCTGGCCTTTAAAGCGCCTTTATGGGAGCTGGAATCAATGCCTCTGGCAAGGCCTGAAACCACTGTAATGCCATGCGATGCTAATTCAAAACCAAGTCTTTCAGCTGTCTGAAGGCCGTAAAAAGACGCTAAGCGCGAACCAACTATAGCAATAGCTAATTTATCCTCTGGTAAAATCTCGCCTTTTACATACAAAATCACTGGCGGGTCATATATATTTTTCAGGTTTTCTGGATAGCCTTTGTCTAAAAAAGTAACAACTTTTACGCCATGCTTTTTTATTAAATCCAGCTCCTTCTTTAAATTTATCTCCTTTATTGCCTGTGGAATCCTGGCAGCAAGTATAGACCCTATTTCTTTTACCCTTTTAAACTCATCTTCACTTGCCTTGAAAATTTTATCCAATGACCCAAAATACTTTAAGAGAGCCTGGGTTCTGATGCTACCCACGTCCTCGATCATGTTAAGAACAAGCAACCTTTCAGCATCATTCATAGCATAGACTATATCAGATGCCTCTTTAATAGTCAACCCTTGTCCAATATAGGGCAATAACTCGACAATCGTTTCGTCAACTGATATAAATAATTAGGAGCATAATAGCTTATTTATGTATTATAAGGCCGCTATGGGGCATAAGCAATAGACAGGTGGGCAGGAAATAATGACTATGGGGCAGGAAATCGTGCCTTGACTACTTGAACTGCTCCTTTACTTTGGGAGTACCACAAAGAGGACGACCAAAAGGATTTCCGAAATGATATAAAGAAAAATAGAAGTCAACAGGCCAAAAAGGACTACAGCAGGCCGACCTTATATAAGCCCAGGGGTCTATTAAGACAGTGAAAGGAGAACCGCCATATTTCTTGGCTAAACGAAATTCACCAGTCATTCCATAAATAAATCCTATTACCAGATATACTACAATAATAAGAAATATATATCTGAACTTAGACCTTCTCTTTT
>CAKKRB010000196.1 GCA_919902485.1 Omnitrophica bacterium GWA2_41_15
AATATAAGTATACTATATATATAGGTGTTGTCAAGAGTTAAATTTTTTAGGGATATAGTACTTAATTATCCTACGATTTCTTCTTTGACGTAAATCTCAAACATATTATTTCTCAACCTTATCCCAAATATCCGCGATTTGGGTATCCAGATTCTCATACCATTGTATATAAGGATGGCTTTGTCGGTTTCGTGTAATATGCGGATTTGGGACCATGTGTATTTTTCGCTTGAGTATAGAAATCGATAAATTATGCTGTATGGCCAGGACATGGGTTAGCTCCTTTCCCCCTCACCCTTACCCTCTCCCCGTTGGGGAGAGGGAATATTAGTAAAAACAGCTTTTTTTACGGTTTTGGGGTCAATGCCCAGGATTTTGCCTATTTTGCTATAAGGCATACCCAATAAATGTAATTCGGTTGCTTTTTGGGATAGTTTCTGGTATAAATGAGGGTGTTTAACAGGAAGAATGGGAATATGGATAACAGGCCTATAGGCATATTTGATTCAGGGGTAGGGGGGCTTACAGTAGTAAAGCAGATGCTTAGGAAGCTGCCTTACGAAGAGATTGTGTATCTGGGCGACACCGCAAGGGTGCCTTACGGCACAAAATCTCCTGAAACCATAAAACGCTTTGCAGTTGAAAATGCAGAATTTTTAATGCGTTTTAAGGTAAAACTTATTGTTGTAGCCTGCAATACTGCTTCGAGCACCAGCTTGGATATTTTAAGAGAAAAGTTTGATATTCCTATAGTAGGTGTCATAAAGCCAGGAGCTGAAAAAGCAGTTACAGTAACCAGGAATAATAAGATAGGAATTATCGGCACGCATACGACTGTTAAAAGCAGGGCGTATGAAAGAGAGATAAAGCGCATAAATAAAAATATCAAGGTTTTATCGCAGGCATGTCCTATATTTGTGCCGCTTGTGGAAGAAGGCTGGGTCAATGAAGACGTTACGTATGACATAGCAAAAAAATACCTTAAGCCTCTGGTGAGCAAACGGGTAGATACGCTTGTATTGGGCTGCACGCATTACCCGCTTTTAAAACAGGTAATTTCCAGAGTAACAGGTAAAAATGTTAAGATAATTGATTCCGCGAATTCTGTTACTGAAGAGGTTTATAATATTTTAATGGCGCTTGGGGGGCTGTCTGAAAAGAGAAAACCGAAGCATAAATTTTTTGCGACAGACGCAGTTGAGCATTTTGTAAGGATCGGAGAGAAATTTTTAGGCTCAAAGATCACTAATGCCAAGAGGGTGACATATGTATGAGATTCTGGTAAAAGGAGATTTTTCAAGCGCGCATAACCTGAGGGGGTACAAGGGTAAATGCGAAGCCTTGCACGGCCACAACTGGAAAGTGGAGGCAAGGTTTGAAAAAGAGGATCTAAATGATATAGGCATATCCGTGGATTTTGTTGTATTAAAGGCCAGGCTGAAGGGTATATTGAAAAAATTAGACCACGCATACCTGAATAAAGTAGATGTTTTTAAAACAAAAAATCCTTCCGCGGAAAATATTGCGAGGTACATCTATACAAAGCTCAAGGCTTCCATAGGAGACAAGGTAGGGGAGGGTTTTAAACCCTCCCCTACAAAGGAAAAAGGCCTTTTCCTGAAATCAGTTTCTGTGTGGGAATCTGAGGCCTCCTGCGCAACATATTACGAATGATAGACCTATCCAGCTGCGCTATCCGGATGCGGTATCCGGATAGCGCAGCTGGATGCGGTAAAAACATGAGAATCTTATATAATCTAGCGTTTATAATTTTTGGCATATTCTATCTGCCGTATCTAGTGGTTACAAAGCGTTACAAATACGGCATGAAAGACAGGTTTGGAATCCTGCCTGAGAAAATCAAAGACATAGCCTCTAAAAACAGGATTATCTGGATACATGCTGTAAGCGTGGGAGAGATGAAAGCTGCAGGCATACTTGCGCCTCTATTAAGAAAGGCTTTCCCGTCTCATAAGCTTTTATTTTCAACAGTTACTCATACAGGCAATAAGGTGGCAAGGACCATAGCTACAGGAGAAGAAGGCGTATTTTATCTTCCGCTTGATGTAAGTTTTATAGCAGACAAGGTGGTGAAACAGGTTAAGCCGGAAATATTCATTGCCCTTGAAACAGAGCTCTGGCCAAATCTGATAGACTCGCTTTACAGGTCAGGCGCAAAGCTTGCGCTGGTGAACGGCAGGATTTCCAACAGGTCTTATTCCAAATATAAAAAAGGAAAATTTTTCATATCGGCTCTTCTGAAGAAATTTTCGCTTATACTGATGCAGTCAGATCAGGATGCGGTAAGGATTATTACGCTTGGCGCGCAAAAAGAAAAGGTCTTTGTGACAGGCAACCTTAAATTTGATATCCCTATCTTGAATTTTGATACCAAAAGAACAGAACTCAGGAAAAAATTAAATCTGAAGGACGAGGAAGTATTGCTTATCGCGGGAAGTACGCACAGAGGGGAAGAAGAGGATATTGCCCATTGTTTCTCAAGGTTAAAAAAAGAATACAAAAATCTCAGGCTTCTTATCGCGCCGCGGCATATTGAGCGAACCGAAGAGATAGAAAAACTTTTAACCAAAGCAGGCCTTAAGCCTGTGAAGATTTCTTCGCTCGGGGCAGGTAGAGCAGAGGGCATAGAGCCGGTGTTTATTCTTGACACAATTGGTGAATTAAGATCAATGTATTCCGCATCAGATATAGTATTTGTAGGCGGAAGCTTTGTAAAAAAAGGCGGCCAGAATCCAATAGAGCCTGCGAGCCTTTCAAAGCCCATAATTTTCGGTAAATATACTTTTAATTTCCAGGATGTAACAAAGATATTTCTGGAAAATGAAGCAGGTATAGAGGCGGAAAACAAAAAAGAGTTTTATTCAGCTGTAAGGTTTCTTATGGATAATCCAAGGGATAGAAAAAAACTTGGCATGAATGCAAAAGATGCAATAAATAAAAATTCAGGTTCCAGTCAAAGGACGATAGATTTAATCCTTTCTAATTTCTAAAATGGTGCGTGGCACCATTCATCTTTACAAAGTATCCCAAATATACTATCATATATCAAATATAGCTTAAATATATAAGGAATATATGATTTTTAGAAAAATTCTTTTTTTATTCTACATGCCATTTTCATTTATATATTATTTTCTGGTATTTCTTAGAAATGTTTTCTATGGGCTTAATATTTTTAGAAAGCATAAAATCAATGCTAAGGTTGTAAGCGTGGGAAATATCACGTGGGGAGGTACAGGCAAGACGCCTGTGGTTGCGTTTATAGCAGACTTGATAAGCAAAAGGAACCACAGGGCCGCGATTTTAATAAGAGGATATGGCAATGACGAGTCAGAGCTCCTTCCTAAATTGGCAACAAACGCCCATGTATTTGTAGGCAAGGACAGGGTAAAGACAGGCAGAGAGGCAATAGAGCATGGCCTGGCAGATACTATTATATTAGATGACGGGTTTCAATACAGGCGGTTAAAAAGAGATCTGAATATAGTATGCATAGACGCCACGAATCCTTTTGGGAACGGGTGGGTGATACCAGCTGGATCTATGCGCGAGGGTAAGCGTTCTCTTAAAAGGGCAGATATATTTTTGATCACAAAATCAGACCTTGTTTCTGAAAAAGAAAAAGTAGAAAAACTGGAAAAGAGATTAAAAACAATAAACCCGCGGGCATTGACAGCAAAGGCAATACACAGGCCGTTATATTTTTACAGGCTTTCCAAAGAGAATTCCGTTCGGCGATCGGAATTCGAGAAAGTCAATATAGGTGAGCTGCAGAATAGAGAGCTTGTGCTGGTTTCAGCGATTGGCAGTCCTGAATGTTTTGAAAAAACCATACAGCGGCTTGGCCTGAAAATAAATAAGCACTTTGTTTTCAGGGACCATCATTTATATACAAAGGATGATATAGCCAGGGTAGAAGAGTATTGCAGAAAAAATAGCCTGACAACTGTAGTCACCACAGAAAAGGATGCGGTGAAGCTTAAGGGACAAGAGTGGATGGTGTTAAAAGTGCGTTTGGAGATAATTGAAAATGAAGATGGATTCAGTAATAGACTTTTCGGGATTTATAATAGTTAAAGCCTTCAGCATGTTTCTATGGTGTATTCCTTTGAAGCCTGCGTTGTGGCTGGGAAGGCGCATGGGAGATATTGTATACCGGACCAATTTAAAGCGCAGGGCCATTGCATACGCTAATTTAAAAGCAGCGTTTCCTGAAAAGGATTTAATCGAGCTCAGAAGAATAATCAGGGCGCATTTCCAGAATTTAGGCATGAGCGTAATAGAGCTTTTAAAACTGCCGGTTATGAGCAAGGCTTATCTGGAGCGCCATGTAAAAATTGAAAATATAGAAAGGATCAGGGCCAGCCTTGAAAAAGGAAAAGGCGTTATACTTCTTACAGCTCATTTCGGAAACTGGGAGATATCTTCTCTCGCTGCCAGCCTGAACGGCTATACCATGTCTGTATTTGCCCGCGAGCAGAAGTATGAAAAGCTGAACAATCTTCTTAATGAGTTCAGGCAGTCAACAGGGTGCAAGGTTATAACAAAAGGATTTTCAGTCAAAGATATAATAAAAACTTTGAATAATAACGGCATAGTGGGGATGCTCAGCGACCAGGATGCAGGCGCAAACGGCGTATTTGTGAATTTTTTTAACAGGCCTGCTTCTACGGCCCAGGGCGCAGTGGCTTTTAGTTCAAAGACAGGCGCGGCTATTCTTCCTTCGTTTATCTGGCGCGTTGGAACAGATAAGCATACAGCCAGGGTAGGAGAGCAGTTTGAGCTTGTGAATACGGGAAATAAAAAAGAAGACATGAAACAAAACCTCCAGAGGGCAACTGGCATCCTGGAAGGTTATATAAGGAAATTTCCTGAACAATGGCTATGGTCGCACAAAAGATGGAAAAGCACTCCCCAGCGCACTGTGATA
>CAKKRB010000197.1 GCA_919902485.1 Omnitrophica bacterium GWA2_41_15
ACCACTCTATATGTTTTTTGCAGGAGACGCATCTTGACCCAGGAAATACCAGAGACTCCTCCCTTGGAATTCTGTAGATGCATACATTCAGGAAACTGCCTATGATTAAGCCAAAAATAAATATCAATAAATATGTCATAGCTATGCCGCTAATTCACATTTCAAGTCATACTCGTTTTGTGAATTAACGCCTTATTAATCGCGCTTTTCATTATCTCTACAATTTTTCCAACAGGCACAGATGTGCCTGTCCAAAGAGAAAAACTAAAGGCGCCTTGAGCTGCAAGCATTCCTGAGCCATCTACAACATGGCATTCTAATGCGGATGCCTCTTTAAACAATCTTGTTTTTCTATTATATACTAAATCAAAAACATATAATCCCTCACCCTTATTAAGCAAGTCTTTAGGTGCGGCCAAGCGCTCATCCCCTTCTCCCATACCCACAGGAGAAGCGTTAACTAATAAGTCAAGCTCATCTTTCAATTCAAGCATATCTTTAGTGTTATATATAAATTTTATTTTATTTCCTAAACCGGAATAATGTCTTTTTGTAGAATCAACTGTCTCTTTATTTATATCATAAAGATATATTTTTTTTATATAATTAGCGGGGACGACAAGTTCTGCAACAACAGCTCTGCTGGCCCCTCCACATCCAATAATTAAAGCGGTTTTTCCTTTTGTCTTTTCTAATTTCAGATCATTAACTAAAGAATGACGAAATCCGATAGGATCTGTATTGCAATATTCTATATCATCGCCGTTTCTTTTGACTGTATTCACGGCGTCTGTCATCATATCATAATAAGGATATGGAAGGCTATTAACGACATGAAAATATTTTTTAAGGATCTCTCTTGCCTTTATCTTATGTGGAATAGTTATATTAAACCCAGCCACATCTTTTCTATTCAGGATAAAATCTTCTAATTTTTCAGGCGGGACTTCAAAAGCAGTATATGTCGCCTCAATGCCCAGTTTCTTAAAAGCGGCATTGTGCATAAAAGGAGACAGGGTGTGTTTTACAGGCCAGCCAATAACACCATATATATCCATTATTTTATATTTTTGATGCTGAATATCAGTTTATTAATAGCGTTTACGTAAGCCTTTACGCTCGCCTCTATGATATCTGTGGAAGTGCCTCTGCCGGAAACTTCTTCATTCTTAGACCTGATCCTCACTGTAACCTCTCCCAGAGCATCTTTGCCGCCTGTGATAGACTTCAAAGAATAATCCAACAGTTTGCATTTTAAACCTGTTATAGCGTCTATAGCATTATAACAGGCGTCTACAGGGCCATCGCCTGTAGAGGTTTTCTTTAGGATCTTTGAACCTTTTTTAAGGCCTATGGCAGCGCTTGGCGTGATCTTATTGCCGCTTGTTATATTCAGATCTTCAAGCCGATAGGTTTCGGGAATAGAGACTATGCCGTCTTCTATTATGGAAAGGAGGTCTTCATCAAAAATTTCTTTTTTCTTGTCTGCAAGGGTTTTAAACCTCTCGAAAGCCTTTAACAGCTTGTCGTCCTTCAGCTCAAAGCCGAGCTTCTTCAGCCTTTCGCTAAAGGCATGCCTGCCGGAATGTTTTCCCAGCACAAGCTTTGTGCCGCTGAAACCCACATCCTGGGGTTTTATTATCTCATAAGTAATGCGTTTCTTTAATACGCCGTCTTGATGTATGCCTGCCTCATGGCTGAACGCGTTCTGGCCCACTATTGCTTTGTTAGGCTGCACAACAATGCCTGTAAGCTTACTCACAAGGCGGCTTGTTTTGCAGAGCTCTTTTTTATTTATTGAAGTGCTGGCTTCGAATATATCTTTACGCGTATCAAGAGCCATCACTATTTCTTCCAGAGACGCGTTGCCTGCCCTTTCTCCGATGCCGTTTATGGTGCATTCTATCTGGCCTGCGCCGTTTTGTACAGCAGACAAAGAATTGCTTACGCCGAGGCCCAGGTCATTATGGCAATGCACGCTGATAACAGCCTTATTTATGTTCGGGACTCTTGCTTTTATCACGCTTATCAGATCCCCGAATTCAAGAGGCACAGCATAACCAACTGTATCAGGGATATTCACGGTTTTTGCGCCGGCTTTTATAACTTCCTCTACGACTTTGCATAGAAAATCCCTGTCTGAACGCGATGCGTCTTCAGGAGAAAATTCCACATCATCGCAGAACTTTCCAGCGTATTTCACAG
>CAKKRB010000198.1 GCA_919902485.1 Omnitrophica bacterium GWA2_41_15
CCTTACACCTGCCGCACACACCCTCTCCCCCACAGCTATTATATATATGTATGCCAGATTTAAGGCTGGCTGTCAAAAGGTCAGTGCCTCTATCGACTGAAACAGACTTATTCTCAGGTAAAAATGTTATCTTGAATTCTTCCATGGTAAGGTTAATTTTAACACGGTGAGATATATAGGGTCAAGAAATAAAAAAGACCCCGCCCTTTCTGCTTCGAAGCATCTCATCGTAGTAGAAAGGGCGGGGTTACGCGAACTGTGCTGCTTATTTTATTTCTGTATAACTTTCAGTTCTGTTCCATCTACAGGACAATACTGGACATCTGATCCGTACTGTTTTCCGCAAACAGGGCAAAATTTGGCATCCATTGCATCTCCTACCAATGCCCCGCCTGCTGCTCCTGCAGCGCCGCCTATTAAAGCGCCTTCAGCAGCATGGCCTGACTGGTGGCCTATTATAGCGCCTGCTCCTGCGCCTATAAGGGTGCCAATCCCTGCGCCTTTCTGCGTCCCTGTGCAGCCTGCAATTGCTACAGCTAGTACCAGCAATAATACTGCTACTGTATATTTTTTCATGTTACACCTCCTGGTCTATTTTTAATAATTATAACACCTTTATGTTTCTAGTCAAGAAAATCTTCTTCTCTGTTAGATTTAATATTATTTTATTATCCCAATTCTGTTCGGCGGCCAGTAGATTAAAAACGCCTTGCCTAAAAGATACTTTCTAGGCATAAAACCCCAGTATCTGGAATCGCGGCTGGAAATGCTGTTGTCCCCCAGGACATAATAAGCGTCCGACGGAACTGTTACTTCCTGGCTCTCTGCGCCAAAATCGCCTCTGTTATAATAATTCTGTTTTTTCAAAACAGAGCCTTCCTCTACAGGATTATTATTGACCAGTATGGCGCCGTTTAAAATCTGAATATTTTCATTCGGCAGGCCAACAAGCCTTTTTATAAAATCCTTTTTCCTATCCTCGGGTGATATGAATACAATCACGTCTCCTCTTTTTGGCTGTGTAAATCTATATATAAATTTGTTTACCAGTATTCTGTCGCCTTCCATTAAAGTAGTCCTCATTGAACCTGTTGGAATCTTAAAGGCCTGGACCACAAATGTCCTTATAATCAACGCCAGCACTACAGCTATAACTATCGGCTCAACCCATTCTTTTAACAAATAACGCATCTTGTCATTCATTTGTCCCCTTTCTTACGCCTACAATAATGTTTAGATTTTTAAAACAGCAAGAAACGCTTCCTGAGGTATCTGCACCTTTCCAAATTGCTTCATTCGCTTTTTGCCTTCTTTTTGCTTTTCCCAGAGCTTGCGTTTTCTGCTGATATCTCCGCCGTAACATTTTGCAGTTACGTTTTTACTCA
>CAKKRB010000199.1 GCA_919902485.1 Omnitrophica bacterium GWA2_41_15
TCAACTGCTCCCAAAAGCGTAGGATCAATAACTATAACCACGTCGGGATTGGTAACAGAACTGTGCACATATATAGGCTCGTCGCTTATACGGGTGAACGCCTTCATTGGCGCACCTGCCCTTTCAGGTCCATATTCAGGGAACGCCTGGATATGTTTGCCTATATCAAGCGCTGCCTCTCCCAGAAACTGAGATGCTGTTTTTGCTCCCTGGCCGCCTCTTCCATGCCAGCAAACTTCTACCATTGACATAATCACCCTCACCCTACCCTCTCCCATAAATGGGAGAGGGTATTATTTTAAAAAAACGCCTTTTTATTGTATAACCTTGCTATAGGTTTGTCAAGTGTGATTAGATACAGGAAGTCTGCCTTCAAGCGCCCTTATTAAGGTGGCCTGGTCTATATAATCCAGGTTTCCCCCTACAGGAATACCATATGCGATGCGGCTTATTTTGACCTTTAAAGGCTGGAGCTGTTTTGATAAATACAATGCCGTTGTCTCGCCTTCTGCATTTGAATTAGTCGCAAGTATTACTTCTTTTACCCTGTCTTCCTTGATGCGTTCCAGAAGTTCCTTTATCCTCAGTTCTTCAGGCCCTATGCCGTCCAGAGGGGCTATTGCCCCGAATAATACATGATATACGCCCCTGTACCTGCCTGATTTTTCTATTAGAATCAGGTCTTTCGGCTCTTCAATAACGCATACAGTGGTTTTATCTCTTCTTGTATCGCTGCATATAGAACATATTTCTGTTTCGCTCAGATTCCCGCAAATTTTGCAGAACCTGACATCCTCTTTGACTTTCTTTATAATAGAAGAAAATTTTAACATTTCATCCGCAGGCGCTTTAAGCACATGAAAAGCCATTCTTTCGGCAGTCTTGGACCCTATGCCGGGCATGCTCTTAAAACATTCTATTAATTCCTGCATTGATTTTGTGTAAGCGCTCATTTCAGGGATTCCTGGTTGCTTTAAAAATCCTGCCGCCGAAGATATTAAGGGCTGAGTCTATGATGGGTTCCTTGGATTTTATCTCTTTTTTTATCTCATTGGCCTGAGATGGCAACTCTTTGACTTTTCTATCAGTGGCTACAAAGCTCAGTTTCACCGGGCTATCCATTATCTGGGAAAGTGTCTGTTCTATCGCATCTTTATTCTGTTTTCCTTCGAGCACTTCCCTGTGAAAATTAAGCTCTTTTGGAAATCCTATGATTATAGTGCTGCCCTTGACTGAATCAGGCTCCCCCTCTGCCAGGTATGAAGATATCGACATCCTCTTTACAGCCATTGCCTTTACAAGTATGGGCCATGCGTCTCTGGCCCTGTTTATGTCTATTGTGGCGGCATTGGAGTCCTTATCCTGAACAATGGTTTCCGGAGTCGGCGCAGGCGCGGCTTTCTTTAAAAGAGGCTTTTCCTCATGAGAGTGCTTTATTTCAGGTAACTTTGAAAGCATCTCCTCTATGGAAACAATAGAATCCCTGGATGTAAGTTTTATCATCGAAATTTCAAAAACTATCCTCTCGGGAAGAAGCTGTTTTACCATCCTGAGTCCGTTAGAAATAATACTTATTATATAAAATATATCTCCCTGCGAAAGCGAATCCGCCTGTTTTTTAATCCGCTCTATGGAGTCCTTTGGAAGGCTTATTATCTCATCAGACACTATGCCGGATTTTGCTATCATGATATTCCTGAAATGTTCAAGCAGTTCCACAAGAAATTGCTTCGCGTCCTTGCCGGAATTCAAAATCTCATCCACCAGATGAATGCCGGCTTTTGTATCTTTATTAATAATAATATCCGCGGTTTTAAAAAGCGTTTCCTGGTCAATCATGCCGAGAGATTCTATTACATCTTTGAGGCGCACTTTATCTTTGCTGAAAGAAGCTATCTGGTCCAGTATGCTCTCAGCGTCGCGCATGCTGCCGTCAGATGCCTTTGCGATATATAAAAACGCGTCTTCATCTATATTTATGCGCTCTTCCCTGCTTACATCGCGAAGCTTGGCTATCATGTCTTTAACCTGTATGCGCCTGAAATCAAACCTCTGGCACCTGGAGAGTATTGTTGCAGGCACCTTGTGCGGCTCAGTGGTTGCGAAGATAAACTTTACGTGCAGTGGCGGCTCTTCCAGGGTCTTCAAAAGCGCGTTAAACGCCTCTGTGGTAAGCATGTGGACTTCGTCTATTATGTATATTTTAAAACGGCCTTTTGAGGGCGAAAACTTAATCGTCTCCCTTAGATTCCTGATTTCATCTATGCCGCGGTTGGAAGCCCCGTCTATTTCTATGACATCCATGCTGGAACCAGCTGTTATTTCTTTGCATGTAGGGCATATATTGCAGGGCTTTACGCTGGGACCTTTTTCGCAATTAATGGCTTTGCTGAATATGCGGGCAGTAGAAGTTTTGCCTATACCTCTGGGGCCTGTGAATAAATACGCATGATGAAGCCTTTCCATAGAAATAGCATTCTTAAGGGTAGTGGTGATATGCTCCTGCCCTATTATCTCATCAAAATCCTGCGGCCGCAATTTACGAGCAAAAGGTACGTATGCCATTTATTTCCTGCTTAAAAAAAGAATAAGTTTTCCCAATAGCCATATGAAAAACACCAGAATAGCAGCGCTAAACACGATGCGCAAAACAAAGGCTATTAAAAGAAGGAGTGGAAAAAGCAAAAATCCCAGGCTTGCAAAAACGCCTACTAGTAGCAAAAACGCTAACCCTGTAAAAAATTCTTTCATATTATTTAAGCCAGAACCATCTGACGTACTCCCAGGTTTCTAACATTATAACAACAAGTACTGTGGTTACCAAAGATATTATCTCTTTTTTTATCCAAAAAGGCTTTAATGATATGTATTGATTAAGCCTGAACAAATAATCAAACCTCGGAAAATATTTAGGCGTCAATTTACAATATTCTTTGTACTCCTGGCCGAATCTCTCTAAAAGAACTTTTTCTTCTTTTTTCATCTGCGGTATATAAATCATAAAAAATACGGCCGCGAACAAGAAAATAAACCAAAACTCTAACAACATTACCACAACCCCTGTGCCTATTATAAATGTCCCGAAATACATCGGATTCCTTATAACAGCATATGGCCCGGTCTTCACCAAGGCATTGCCATTGGAAGTGTTTTCTTCTTTATATCCCCTGGCTGAAATGCGGAATAGAAAACCGAATAATATCAATCCCATGCCTAACGCATTCAGCATCCCGTCCAGAACTGACTGCCTTTGGTGATGAAATACAAAATTAGAAAGCAGAATAACAGCTCCGAGGCCCAAAAACATCAGACCGCCTTGTATTTTAATGCGGAGTTTCATATTTTCTTCTTGCTTATAAGAGGTCTTTCGTCCGCTAAAATGCTCGTTTTGTTCGCATTTTTTACGCGGACTCAGTATCAAATTCGCCTTTGGCGGATTTGGCGG
>CAKKRB010000200.1 GCA_919902485.1 Omnitrophica bacterium GWA2_41_15
GGCATTGTTAAAATCGGAAGCTGGGTTATGGAACCCTTGATGCCTTTTATCATGCCTGCCCTTTCATATATACTTGCCAGGTCGCTGTAAAGATACCCAGGGTAGCCTTTTCTGGCAGGTATTTCTCCTCTTATTGTGGAAACTTCTCTCAATGCCTCGCAATAATTCGACATGTCTGTCATGATTACAAGCACGTGCATATTTTTCTTGAACGCCAGATATTCCGCGCAGCTCAAAGCAATCCTGGGTGTCAAAAGCCTTTCAATAGAAGGGCTGTCAGCTAAACTTAAAAATATCGCAACCCTTTCAAGTACCCCTGATTCTTCAAAGCTCTTCTGAAAAAATCTTGCTGTATCGTATTTAACGCCCATGGCTACAAAAATTACGCAGAAATTTTCTCCTTTAACCTGGGCCTGCCTGGCAATCTGAGTGCCTAAAAGGTCGTGAGGCAGGCCGCTTCCTGAAAATATAGGGAGCTTCTGGCCCCTTACAAGCGTATTCATGACATCTATTGAGGAAATCCCTGTCTCTATGATATTTTCAGGGTAATCCCTTGACACAGGATTTATTGAAAGCCCGTTCACATTTATCATCTCGTCGTAAACAGGCCTTGGCATGCCGTCTATAGGGTTCCCCAGCCCGTCAAAAACCCTTCCCAGGACCTCTTCAGACACGCCCATTAAAAGAGGTTTTTCTTTAAAGTTTATTTTACAGTTCTTTAAAGATAGGCCGCTTGTGCCTCCCAGGACTTCTACTACGGCAAAACCTTTACCCACCTCAAGCGTAACCCCAAGCCTGGATTTTCCCTCTCCGTCAACTATCTCCACAATTTCGTTATACCCCACATTGTGGATATTGCGGATAATAAAAATAGGGCCTGTGATCTCTTCCAGCCCAAGATATTCTCTCAGATTATACTCTCTCATTTAAAACTCCAATCCTCCCAGCGAGTTTTCTATCTCTCCAGGGAGTTCGCTGAGTTGCGCAAGGTCTTGTTCCGACTCTGAATACTTATGCCTCATCCTTATAAGTTCCTGATAAATCGGGTTTTCTTTTATCTCGCTTATGTTTGTGCCCTTCTTTATGAGCTCGTCGCTTTTCTGGTAAAATTTAATTATTGATTTAAGCATCAGAAACTGCTTTTTGGGAGAAGAATATGTATCGATCTTGTCAAATGCGCTCTGCTGTAAAAATGTATTTTTGAATATAGTGCACGTCTCAAGTATCAGCCTCTGCCTGTGCGGCAATACATCAGGCCCAACTAATTTAACAACCTGCAAAAGCCTCTGTTCTTTCTGTAAAAGCTCCATTATGGCATACCTCATGGAAAGCCAGTCGCGGTCTATATTTTTGTGCCACCAGTCTTTTACATCATCTATGTATTCAGAATAACTATCTATCCAGCTTATGGACGGGTAATGCCTTGCATTGGCAAGATCCCTGTCCAGGGCCCAGAAACAGCGTATAAATCTTTTTGTATGCGACGTAACAGGCTCTGAGAAATCCCCTCCAGGAGGGGAAACAGAGGCAATGATCGTAATGGAGCCGTTTTCATTATTAAGGGTTTTAATGCGCCCTGCCCTTTCATAAAATTCCGCTAATCTCGAAGCAAGATACGCGGGAAATCCTTCTTCCAGAGGCATCTCTTCCAGCCTGCCTGAAAGTTCTCTCAGCGCCTCTGCCCATCTGGAAGTAGAATCTGCCATGAGCGCGACATTATACCCCATATCCCTGTAATATTCTGCCAGGGTAATACCTGTATAAATACTCGCCTCTCTTGCCGCAACAGGCATATTGGATGTATTGGCAATAAATATTGTCCTTTCCATGATAGGCCTTTTAGTCCTGGGGTCTATCAGCTTTGGGAAATTAAGAAGAATGTCTGTCATTTCATTACCTCTTTCCCCGCAACCTACATATATTACTATGTCAGCATCGCTCCATTTCGCTATCTGGTGCTGCACAACTGTTTTTCCTGTGCCAAATCCTCCTGGCACAACAACGCAGCCGCCCTTACCAACCGGGAATAATGTATCAATAACTCTCTGGCCTGTAATAAGTGGTTCGTTTACAGGGATCCTTTCTCCATAAGGCCTTGGCTTTCTGACAGGCCATTTCTGATATAAAAATACATCTTT
>CAKKRB010000201.1 GCA_919902485.1 Omnitrophica bacterium GWA2_41_15
AATAGCGATTGTTTTGGAAAACAGGCTGGAATGGCCTGTTATATTTTTTGCAATAGCTTATTCAGGCGCGATAGCGGTTCCCATAGCCCCTGGCACGCCTCATAAAGATATAGCTTTAATATTATCTGATTCAGGGTCCAGATTTATATTTATTCCGGAAGAAAATATAGTTTTGCGCGCCTTTTTAAAAACACTCGGTAGTATTGAAAAAATCATAACAGCGCCTTTTGAAAATTTTCAGGATGCGCCTGAATCTTTTAAGCCGGTTACTATAGAACCTGATGACCTGGCAGCGCTTTTATATACATCCGGCACAACTCAGGAGCCGAAAGGCGTAATGCTTACCCATAAGAATCTATGCGCAAATTTTAATTCCATAGATAAAACTGGGCTTTTCAAAGCCGGAGATTCTATATTAGCCATACTTCCGTTTTTTCATTCATATGCGCTTATGACCATGCTTATAACCCCGATATTCAGCGGGATGAGGATTATATATGCGCCTTCTGACTGGCCGGAAAAATTAACGCAGTATATGAAAGAGGCAGGGATAAGCGTACTGATCGGCGTTCCGCAGGTATTCAGCATGATGCATAGCCGTCTTGCGAAGAAGATAAATGAAATACCGCGTTTTTGCAAACCGTTTGTAAAATTACTGGCAAAGAGAGCTTTTGGAAGAAGATTCAAATTTTTTGTTTCAGGAGGCGCAAAACTCGATAAAAATATCACAGAGGATTTTCTGAAACTTGGCTTGAAAATACTGGAAGGATACGGCCTGACAGAAACATCCCCTGTTGTGAGCATAAATCCTTTAAAATCTCCAAGGCCTGGTTCCTGCGGAAAACCTTTGCTGGATGTTTTTGTAGAGGTTATAAATAAAAATAAAGAAGGCGTGGGCGAGATTACAGTTAAAGGCCCTAATGTCATGAAAGGTTATTACAAAGACGAAGCAAAAACCATGAGCTCTTTTAAAGACGGATGGCTTTTGACAGGCGATCTGGGGCGCATTGACAGCGATGGTTACATATATATTACAGGCAGGTCCAAGGAAGTGATTGTCCTGAGTTCAGGTAAAAACATATATCCGGATGAAATTGAAAAACATTATTCACAGGCGCCTTTTATAAAAGAGATATGCGTCCTGGGTGTTTTGAAACAAAAAGGCATAGCAACCCTGGAATACCTGCATGCAATAGTTGTGCCTGATGAGGTATTCTTTAAAGGGGCTGCGGAAGATGATATAAGAAAAGCCATAAAAGATAAATTTAAAGAGCTGGGAAGAGATTTGCCTGGGTATAAACATATAATGGGATTTACTGTTATAAAAGAAAGTTTACCCAGGACAGCGCTCGGGAAAATAAAGAGATATGAAATTCAAAACAAATTTTTGCCGGTTATTTTAAAAGAAGACAAAAGAAAAGACTTGGATTTATCAGAAGAGGAAAAAGTTTTGCTTGAATCTGATATTGGGAAGAAGGTGGTTGCCTGTATCAGAGAGGCCCTGGATATTAAAACTCCCATAAGCTTAAACGACAGTATAGAGCTTGACCTGGGAGCTGATTCTTTGGGGATGATAGAGCTTGTAACAGCAGTAGAAAAGTGTTTTAATTTAGAGATAGATGAGAACATGGTGAAGGACGGTATATCAACTGTAAAAGACTTTATCTTAAAAGTAAAGGAGACAATTCATGAATAACAGTTTAATGAAGCCGGACCTGCAGTTTTCAATTGTTTGCGACAGCATCAGGAGAGAGGATAACGGGAAGATGATGTTCCTGGGGATATTCGAGGTGATAGGCGCTAAGAATTTTCCAGCTACGCATCATGAGCTGTTTATCGCTAACAGGTGGATCAAGGGCATGGGCAGGTTTACAGAAAGAACAAGGATTGTCAATGTAAAGGATAATAAGGTTGTGGTAGAGACGAAGGATGTGGATTTTGAGCTTAAGGCAATAGAATCCAGCCACACTGTAATATCCAAGTTTATGAACATAGTTTTTCATGAGCCTGGAAGGTATCATGTAGAGGTTATATTGAACGGAGAGGTTATAAGGTATTATCCTTTAGTAGTAGCGCAGGAACCGAATTAAATTATGCGAGTAGGAATGTATTATAGCAATAATGATGTGCGCGTTGAGGAGATGTCAAAACCAAAGATAGGTAAGGGCGAACTTCTTGTAAGAGTCATGGCAAGCGGCATCTGCGGCACAGATGTGGTTGAGTGGTATCGCCGCAATAGAGTTCCTCTTGTCTTAGGCCATGAGATAGCAGGCGAGGTTGTGGAGATAGGCAAAAGCGTTAATCAATATAAGCAAGGAGACAGGGTTTCTGCGTCGCATCATGTGCCGTGCGGGGAATGCCACTATTGCAGGATGGGGCACGATACAACATGCGATACCCTGCGCAAAACAAGCTTTGACCCAGGCGGGTTTGCAGAATTTTTGAGAATCCCTGCAATAAATGTAGAAAAAGAAGGAGTATATTTATTGCCCAAAGATATATCTTTTAAAGAAGCAACCTTTATAGAACCATTAGCATGCGTTCTGCGTTCACAAAGACAGGCTGAATATAAAAAAGGCCAGACTGTTTTAATTATAGGAAGCGGCATATCAGGGCTTCTGCATATTCAACTGGCAAAGGCGCGTTCATTTGGGAAAGTAATAGCTACTGACATAAATGATTACAGGTTAAAAATGGCCTCTAAGTTTGGGGCGGATCTGGTTATTAATGCAAAGGAGAATGTTCCTGAAAAGGTAAGGAAATTTAATGATAATAGACCGGCGGATTTAGTTATTTTATGCACTGGCGCGAAACAGGCCATTGAGCAGGCATTTAAGTCAGTCGAGAGAGGCGGCACAATTTTATTTTTTGCCTCAACAGAAGAAGGCATGAGCGTTCCGTTATCTATCAATGAATTTTTCTGGAAGAATGAAGTTAAGCTTATGTCCAGCTATGCGGCGAATCCAGGGGAGCACAAGGAGGCGCTTGAGCTTATTCATGCTAAAAAAATAAATGTCAAAGATATGATTACGCATTGCTTAGGCCTGGATGAAATTCAAAAGGGTTTTAAACTTGTTAGCGAGGCAAAAGAGTCAATGAAGGTGATAATAGAGCCACAAAAATAAGGAGGTTTGAGATGGACTGGGGTATGAAGAATAGAATCTCAAGGATTATAAAACCTGAAACAGGCCGGGCTGTTATGCTTGCGGTTGACCATGGTTATTTTTTAGGGCCTACAACAGGACTTGAAGAGCCGCGTAAGATAATCGCTGAACTTTTGCCTTATGCTGATTCTTTGATGCTTACAAGGGGCATATTGCGGACGTCAGTAGACCCAAAAAGTTCTATTCCTATTGTTCTGAGGGTATCCGGCGGAAACAGCATCATAGGCGATGATCTCTCCAATGAGGCCATAACTGTTTCAGTCAAGGATGCGATACGCTTGAATGTCAGCGCAGTTGCACTTTCCATATACGTGGGCGGAAAATATGAACACCAGACCTTAAAAAATCTTGCCACTCTAATCAGCGAATGCGAAGAATACGGCATACCTGTATTGGCAGTTACTGCTGTTGGCAAGGACATGGCGCGGGACGCAAAATACCTGAGCCTTTCCTGCAGGATTGCGGCTGAATTAGGTGCTCATATGGTAAAGACATATTACTGCGAGGATTTTCAAAAGGTTGTAAAGAGCTGTCCTGTCCCTGTGGTGATTGCAGGGGGAAAGAAGATCCCTGAAAAAGAAGCCCTGGAATTGGCTTATAATGCTGTCAGAGAAGGCGCAGCAGGCGTTGACATGGGCAGGAACATTTTTCAGTCTCCGAATCCTGTAGCCATGATAAAGGCAGTTAGAAGCATTGTGCATGAGAATGTAAGGCCGGAAAAGGCCTACAAGTCCTTAAAACTCTAACGCACTATAGGAGCCCGACTTCCATAGTAGAACAGGATCAAGAAAATTCTTTGAATTTTCTTGACAATAGTAGATTTTATGGTAAAATTTTAACTTCTTGGAGTATGAAGATATGAAAACATCGCTAATCACAAAAAATGACATTAGCAGGAAATATTACCTTATAGATTCCGAAAACCAGATTCTTGGCCGCTTGGCAGTAAAGACGGCTTTGCTATTGAGCGGGAAACGTAAGGTAAACTATACTTCTAATGTTGATAATGGGGATTTTGTAGTAGTTGTGAATGCGGCTAAGATTGCTGTAACAGGCAACAAGCTGCAGGATAAGACATATACTAATTTTTCAGGGTATCCGGGCGGGTTAAAGATAAAGAACCTGGAAAGATTTTTAAAGACGCGTCCCGCAGAGGTTATAAGGCATGCAGTAAAAGGCATGCTTCCAAAAAATAAATTAGGATCAAGGATGATCACCAGGCTTAAGGTTTACGCAGGATCTGAGCATCCGCACAGCGCTCAGAAACCAGAACAGGTTAAGTAGGGAAC
>CAKKRB010000202.1 GCA_919902485.1 Omnitrophica bacterium GWA2_41_15
ATTATCACTAAAGAAACAGACAGGTCGGTTGAAATAAAAATTAATCCTGGCGCAAAGGTTACATTTTCCAAAGATGATGTAAAGAACATAGAAATGGATTCTGAGGAACAGCATGCAAAACTGGAAGAGGAATGGGGTATAAGCAGGAATAAGTCCGAGGTTAAGGAGATTACAAAGGAGGTATTTGAAGAGGAGCAGGTAAAAAGGGGGCTGGTTAAATATAAAGACGAATGGATAACTCCGGATGAAAAAGAAAGGCTTCAGGCAGCCAGCCTTGCAGAGGATGTTGGTAAAGGCGCAGGCGAGAAAAGATTTTCTCTAAAGGATGATAAGGCGGGTAGGTCTAATATTGCAAAGAAATTATTGTCAAAAGGAAACTGGTTTTTGCGCGAGAGCGAGCATTTTTCCATATTCTACAGGGACCTGGCTCAGGCAAAGATAGTGGGGGACAAAGCAGAATATTATTTTGAAAAAATTATATATGATCTGGGACGCGAGAAAGACCTGAAATGGGATAAGAAATGCCAGGTTTTTATAGTAGACAGCGTGGATAAATGGAAAGATTTTTTAAAAGGCACAGGCTTTAATCCAGCCCTTATAGGGGGCTTTGTCCCTAATTATGGGGAAAAGGAAATGTTTTTATGCGCGATGTCAGATGGGTATCTGGCCCTTACATTCCCGCATGAATTGACGCACCTTATTTTTAAAGAAGTGGCAGGGAAAAATACAATACCATTGTGGCTCAATGAAGGCCTGGCAAATTATGAGGCAAACTTAACCAGCATTTCAAACGAGCTTCTTACTAAAAGTATAAAACAGGGGACTCACATACTTCTCGGAGACCTTTTGCGCATAGCGAATTATCCGGAAGGCAAGGATGCAAGGGAGCTTTTTTACGCGCAATCAGAGAAATTGGTGGAATTTTTGATAACCCAGTGCGGAAGGGAGAAATTCAGGAAATTCTGCGACATGACGCTTAAAGATAAATCATTCAAAGATACCATCGCGGATGTATACGGCAAGGATTTTAAAGATATAGAAGATTTTAATATAAAGCTGGTTGAATATATTGTAAAATGAGAATCGCTGGACTACGCGGAAGATTAATTATATACTGTACTTTAATCCTAGCGGGATGTGCGGATATGAAGGTGACTACGACACATTATGCGCTTACGCATCCTTTGAGCACAAAAACAATGGTTACTCAGGGGACGAGCAAAGACGAGGTTATTGAGAAATGGGGAGAGCCGAGCGAGGTAAAAGAATTAGGGTATGACGACATGGGGCTGAAGAAAGAGGCATATATATATAATGCGTGGTTCCCGCATGCGCCTCTTGATTTCAGGCAGTTTTCAAGGAAAAAATGCATATATTTCACAGGTAATTATGTGACAGGTTTTGAGGATATAGACGATGATAAAACAGAAAAGAAATAAAAAAACAGCATTGTTTATCTTTTTTATAGCGTTTACTTTTTGTAGTTCAGCTTATTCTCGGGATGAAAAAGAAGAGATGAAGCAGTATATAGCCAAGATCAACCCGGTATTGATAAATGTCCAGATGACATCAAGAAATATGAGCCAGAAGCTGTTGTCTCTGGAGGCTGCTATAAAACAGATGAGAGAATACCTGGTCCAATTGCAGGCTATAAAACCGCCAGGTTTTATGGCAAAACAGCACAAGATGATTTTATTGTCATTTAAGAAGATGAAGACAGGGTTTTATTTGCTGTCCAAAGGAGACAGGCCTGACTCTATTCCTTTGGTGAGAAAGGCCGCTGAGCTTTTAAGGATAGCTACAAAGGATATTGTGGATTTCGCAAAGAAGGAAGGTCTGGTAAAGGAAGGTGCTAAGAATCAAAGGGAAACACAGGAGAAAAATAAATGAAAAATTTTTCTATAATCTTATTATCAATTCTATTTATCGGTTCATTTTGCATTACAGCTTATTGCGAAGAGGAGAGAAAAAATCATCCATCGCCGGAGGATATACAAAGATCGCAGCAGATGTCCCAGCAACAAAGGCCGATTGCGCCTATAGTCATTCCTCAGGCTGGAGCCATGGTTCCGCCTACTTCTTCCCCGCATATATCTGCGCCTCAGATTGTGCCGCAGGTTATTAATCAGTTTCCAGCAGCTGCTATGGTTCCGCAGCCGCCGGTCATGCATAGCATACCAAGCGCCCCGACTTATGCCATTCCTCCAACAAACGTTTCTATGCCTGTTGAAATACCACAGGTGCCTATGATAGGAAATACCATAGGCAAGGTAATGAATAAAGGCTCGGAAAAAGACGGGAGTTTATGGTTAGAGGTAAACGATAATCTATTTGATCAGCTGATCAAGGTGAAGATCAGAAACCTTAAAAATACTCCCATAGTAAGACAGGCCCAGATGTATAAATTCAGCGATATAAATATAGGAGATACGGTTAATGCAATGTATCATACTGAAAACGATGATAATGTGGCAAATTTTATAAATGTCATGACAGAAGAAGAAATAGAGATGTGGAATCAGGCGCCCATCAATACTGATTTAACTGTAACCCCCCAAAAAGACAATACCCAGCCTGAAAAGCAATAGTATCTAGCTTGGCTATAGAATTTTTATTCGGCACTCGCAGCACAGATAAAACATCTATATCGGCTTAACCCCAAAATAAGCTCAGGAGCTCCCAAATTTAGTCAAAAAACAGGCAGGAAGATATCAGAGCTGGCAAGAGGGCGGTTGATAGATATTTTTTCTGAAAAAT
>CAKKRB010000203.1 GCA_919902485.1 Omnitrophica bacterium GWA2_41_15
TTTCCGCCGTGGTTTTCCACAATCTTTTTCACTATGGTAAGGCCTGCGCCTGTGCCTTCATACTCTCCCTTGGCATGCAGCCTCTGGAATATCTGGAATATTTTATCATAATACTGTTTCTCTATCCCTATGCCGTTATCCTTTACATAAAACTCATAGAATTCCTTTTTATCAGACCACCCGATTTCAATAACAGGCTGTTTATCTTTTTTAGTGTATTTTATGGCGTTTGAAATAAGATTGGAAAATACCTCTGATATTCTTATCCTGTCGCATGTAGCCTTTGGAAAATCAGGCTTAACAGTCAGCTGCACCTTTCTCTCCTCAAGCGCATATATCAGGTTTTTTTGCACGTCTGAGAGCACATCATTCAGATCAATGCCAGGCTCTATGTTCTTGATCCTGCCTATGCGGGACAAATTTAAAAGATCTTCTATGAGCCGCGTCATTCTTGCGCTGGAATCTGATATTGTTTTCAGATATTCCTTGCCTTCGTTATCCACCTTGCCTGAATATTCTTCTATGAGGAGTTTTGTAAACGCCTTAACGCCTCTCAATGGTTCTTTTAAATCATGGGATACTATATAGGTAAAATCATCCAGCTCTTTATTTGTCCTGGCCAGGGCCTCGTTTGCCTCAGCCAGCTGAGCAGTTCTCTCTTTAACCTTGTTTTCCAAATTTGTATAAAGGCCTTTCAGCTCTCCTGCCATCCTGTTAAACCCCTGGGCCAATTCCTCTATCTCATCGCCTGTTTTTATGTTAAGCCTGTGGTCAAGATTCCCGCGGCCTATCACTTCAGCCCCGTTATACAGTTCCTGTATAGGGCCTGTTATAGACTTCGTTGTATAGAAAACCACAAACACTGCTATAAAGGCGACGGCTGCCATTATCAGTAATATTAATATATTTATGGCGGCGATTCTGTTCCTGATATCTACCTTATTCTTTTCTATCTGCTTAAGCTCATTATCTGCCGCCTTTTCCAAGCTCCCTTTCAGCTGGTTTTCAAGCTTTATAAGCGTCCATCCTCTTTCTCTTATGATCTTATCGTGATTATCCATAACGCTTAGAATAGAGGTGTTAAAACTGTCCAGTCCTGATTCTATTTCATTTATCAACTGGGTATCCTTATCCGAAACCATAGCATTCCTGTATGTATTTATATGTTTTTTCATATTAAAATACAACTCTGAATACAGGTCTTTGTATGTCTTTTCCTGGTCGCAAAGATAATTAACAACCAGCCTTTCTGCGTCAGATATTTCAGAATCAAGCCTGGCAAGCGCCCATTTTCCGGGAATCAGTTTAGCGAAAATCATATCTGGTTCTTTCGCTTCTTTTATCAATAAATCATTCCTTGCGGATAATTCTCCTATCTTTTTCTTCAATTCTGATTTAATCAATACCAGATCGCTGTGCCCTTTTTCCCTGCTGTTAAACACATTAATGCTGGAATTTATATTTTCTGCGATCCCTTTATCTGCCTCTACAATGTTTTCCAGGAATGTGTCGCTACCTCTGATTCTAGCGTGAACCTCGTAATCCTTAAACTCTTTTTCAATGCCCTGCCTTAATTGATAATATGAATCTTTGTATGTTTCATTGCCTGTCATCATATACTTCCCGCTTAATCTCCACGATCTGGAAATATCCTGTTCTATTTTGGAAATATTGTAGACTGCGGGTATATCTTCTGTAAGAGTGGCGCCTATCCCAAGCTTTGAAGAAATCCTGCTCTTTCTCAGGTTTATCATTTTATCCAGGGTATCCATAATCTCTTTTTCTTTTAAGAAAAGGGAGTCTGCCTGTGTCTCGGATTCATTTTTGAGGGACATGATAGACTCTGCCGAAGATTTTATCTGGCTTGATAAATCCAGAAGTTCGGAAGATATTGAACGTTCCTTGTCGGAAAGCGAATACCCGTGATAATTTTTATAGTCTTTTATATATTTATCAAGGTCGGAAAGCTGTCCTGCGAAAAACTCAGCCCCCTCTCCTTTATCTGCAAGTAAATACTGCATAAGTCCGTCCAGCATATCTGAAAGTTTTGATTTCGCCTGGATGATAAGCTGGGATGCGGGTATATACTGCGCATTTATAAGCAGGAGGTCTTTTTCTGAAAGCATCTTGTTCTCTTCGAAATCAAAAAGCTTATAAAGATTTTTTGCGTATTTTGTTTCAAGTTTTGCTATTTTTTTAATCAGGTTTTTTGATTCCAGGGTGTCCTTGAAAATAACTTCTGAAATATTATTGATACCCCCGGACAGTTCTTTTATTTTTTCAAAAAGAGCCTTTTCTTCGTCCTCAACAATAAAACCCCTGAGCCTGGAGATATTAGACTGCATATCTTTATATGAACGCTCATAATTTATCTTAAAATTCTCGTTGGTGGTTATTAGGAAATTATTCAATTCGGACAGGACATTTTCCATTGAAATAGCTATCTGGTATGAGATCCTTGAAGCAGGGAGTTCTTTTGAAAAAACCTGGTCCAGGCCTTTATACACATGCCTGAGGCTGTAAATAGAAAGCGCTCCGAGAAGGATTACAAGAAGGAATGTTATAAAAAAACTTAAACCTATCTTCCTGCTTATGCGCATATTGAAATTCTACCA
>CAKKRB010000204.1 GCA_919902485.1 Omnitrophica bacterium GWA2_41_15
CTTTTACCACCTTTTTTACCAGTAAAGACTTCTAGTCCGACGGCGTTGATTTCCAGGCGGCACACAAATTTACCTTGTTTGTCGTACCCCCAAATTTTTAGGCCTGCTTTGTCTAGCTCAATTTCTCGGCTGAATTCTAAGTATCCACTTCGTTTCATGGTACCTCCTTTATTTTTGGGTTAGATGACCGTTATGATAACACAGCTTTTATGGACATAACTACGTGGTAACCTTTGCCCAAGTGTAAGGCGACTTAAATAATTGTCATCCCGGTTTCATAAATTGAACGAGCCTGTTTTTTAAGTCATAGCTTGCTTTATCTATTAAGGCAAACATAATTGCTTGATTGTTTGGTGTAATTTCCTCAATAATATTGGGGGTTAGATATTTGTGGTTAGTTTGGCATACCCTCCGTAAGAGTTCTCAGGTAAATTCTTATTTAGCATTTTCGAAATAATGGGTGATACGATTGGGTATTTTTAACGAGATTAAGCTTGATTGGAGTGCAAACTTTGATGAACTTGAGAAGTGTTGTGGTTCAAAAAATATAGATGCTCTGTGTAATGGATTCTACGAAGCGTATTGCAAGCAATTTACTTCGGCTGATTATCTAAAAAAAGTTGAATGGATATTGAGGAACTATCAAGCCTCAAAAAGAATCATTTTATCGGCATTGTTTTACAAACAAAGCGAGTATCTTCGTGATAGGCATGCGTTTCTCGGAGTAAAAAAGCCAGGCTTTCGGAGCAAACCGGCCGGCCTTTCGGAGTAAAGTAGGCCACCCTTTCGGAGCAAATCGGCCACCCCTGTTGGAAGGGCGCTGGACAATACAATGGCATAGAATCACTCTTGGAGGTGATCTATGCCGAACAGGAGATTGTCCATGCGTAAGATTAAAGAGGTTCTGCGGTTAAAATATGACTGCGGTATCAGCGAACGAGAAATAGCCCGAAGCTGCCAGGTATCCCGGAGCACGGTAGCTGATTATCTCAGGAGAGCTGCGGCAGCAAGGCTGACCTGGCCAGAAGCTTCATCACTCGCTCAAACCCAGCTTGAAGAGCGTCTATACCCCACTGAGCATATACCGAGTACGGTTAA
>CAKKRB010000205.1 GCA_919902485.1 Omnitrophica bacterium GWA2_41_15
TTTCAGCTATTATAGTCCTTGTGGAGCGGTCATTCTGAGGCTGATATATGCGCACGCCTTTGAGCTTATTCTTATCTATTTCATGTATAAATATTATGTAGCCTTTAAAGCTTTTTATAAACGTGCCTGGCTCAAGGTATGCGGCAGGGGTTTTTACGCCTATGTTTTTTATGATTTTTCTGGACGCAAAATGCATCTGGGGTATTATTTTATCAGTTAATGCTACAGAAAAAAGGCTGAGTAAAAGGCCTACCATGAGCAGCGGCACGCTCAGCCTGTATATATTTATGCCGCTTGCCCTGATCGCGATTATTTCATTATCGCCTGACAGCCTGCCGAATACCAGAAGAACGCCGGTGAGCATAGACATCGGTATTGTGTAGCTTAATAAAAACGGTATGAGGTACAGAAATAACTTGCCTACAAGCCTTATATCCACGCCTCTGTTTATCACGAGCTCTGCAAGCTTTATGATATTTCCGATCACAAGCGTGAACGTAAATATGGCCAGGGAAAACAAGAACATTACAATAATTTCTCTTATTATGTACTTACGCAGTATCTTCATTACGGCCTGTCTCCCCGCGCGAGCGTGACTACTTCAATGCGGGCCGCGCCTGATTCTTTCAGAATTCTGGAGCATTCATTTACAGTGGATCCAGTTGTAAAAAGATCGTCCACCAGAAGTATATTTTTACCCCTGACAGCAGAAGTATTTTTTACAGAAAAACTTGAACGGAGATTTTTTATCCTTTCCACGCGCTTGAGCGTGCTTTGGATAGAGGTATCTTTTATTTTTTTAAGGATCTTTCCTGAATAAGGGATATCCAGGCGCCTGGCTATATCCTTTGCCAGTATATCAGAATGATTTATCTCTCTTTTAAATAACCTGCTGGGATGCATAGGCACGGATAGTATAAGTTCGCAGCCTGCGGCTACATTATATTGTTTCATGAAATCAACGATAAGATTAGAGAAATCCCTTGAAAGAGAGGTTATATGTTTATATTTAAAATCATGAATGAGGCCTTTTAAAGGACCTTCATAATAGCAGGCTGACCATGCCCTGTCAAAATATGGCGCGTCATTTCTACAATCTGCACAAATATCTATCAGTTCCGGGATGTTATTCAGCTGCCTGCCGCATTTAACGCAGAACGGAGGAAGCCTTTTTTTTATTTTTTCAGGGCATACCTCGGAGGCAGCGGGATACAGCAGATTTATTACGGATTTCAGCATAGGATAAATATAGCATAATAACATAATAAAATAAAGTCAAAATTTCTTCACAGTATTATACCTTTGTGCTATATTGTTTGGATATGGAAGATAATGATATATATAACATAGAGGAAAAAATAAAAAATCTTGAAGAATGGAATGACGAGCGCGGCAGGATAAAGCCTATACTGGACGTAGCTGTAGACTGCCATAACAAGGCCAGGCGCGAGGCATACTGGAAGAACTATGAAAAAGCAGCAGAGTTCTTCAAACAGGCCATAGAAAACTATAAAAGCGCGCTGAAGCTCAATCCTAAATATTATCTGCAGGATGTAATTGAAAGAGTGGATTCGGTCATAGAGGAGCATGTGAACAATACGTTTAACATGAAGGTTGATGGGAACAGGCTCAAGACTGAACAGGGCATAGAGGAATTTACGGAATTTATCAGAAGCCTTAAACCCGAGGAAAAAAAATATATAAACCAGTACGAGATAGCCCTTAATTATTTGAAGATAGGCGATATATATTTTGAAGAGCGTGATTTCGATAAGGCGTATGAATTTTATAATAAAGTTGTTGCGCTCCAGCCTGAAAGGCCTTTTATAAACAGGGATGCGTATTTCAGGATAGGACAGATACTTTTTAATAAAAAGAAATTCAAGGAGGCGCTTATAAGTTTTGTGTCAGCGCTTTCTTTTGACAGGGGCAATATAGAAGCAGTGAACTATCTGGATCAATGCCTGAAGGGACTGAAGATATTTGAGCACAGGTTTAAATTTTTGTCAGCTACGCCTATCGAGGCGAAAAAGCTTATAATGGAGGTTCTATGATCGAAGGCCAAAGGTTTCTTAAAGACAGGAGAAGGTATCCGAGATTTGAACTAAACCTGGACGCTAAATACAAGATACTTGATTATGAACAGGTATTTCAGTTTACAAGGACCAGGAATATATCCGCAGAAGGCGTGTGTTTTGAATCAAGAGAGACTTTAAGACCAGGGATTTACGTGCAGCTGGAAGTTGATTTAAAAGATACAAATCCGCCTGTATCCATGGTTGCGGAAATAAAATGGGTAGCCGAGGCAGAGGACGCTAGAGACAAGAAATATATCAATGGCGTAAAGATTATCAGCATGCCTGGAGCGGACGAAGCCAGGTTTTTGAAATATTATTGCAGCGTCATGGTAGAAAAACTGTCAGCTTATTTAAAGTAAAAAGGGAGGAGATAGTATGGTAATGCGTATAGTTATGATTTTGGTATTGGTGTTTGCTTTGGCCGGCTGCTTGAAAAAAGCCGCAGATGAAAATGTATCTGTTGAGCCGGCTGTTACTGAAGAGGCAGCGACTGCAGTAACAGATGCAACCCAGGAAGCCCAGACTGACATGCAGGGTGTCCAGGAGGATAGCGCTTCCATGGAAAAACCAAGCTTCCAGGATATACAGCAGGCGCTTGCCAACGCAAAGCTTTATGAAGGCAAGATAGACGGAATCCTGGGCCCTAAGACCAGAAAGGCCATAGAGTCTTTTCAGTCTCAGAATGGATTAAAGGCAGACGGAAAGGTCGGGCCGAAAACCTGGCAGAAATTAAAAGAATACCTTAATAAAAAAGCGCAGTAATGCCAGATGATCCCAGATAAAAAAAAGAGATATGACATAGTTTATGAGGATGGGCATATCTTTGTGATAAACAAACCTTCCGGGATGCTGGTTGTGCCCACCCCAAAAGGAGAGACAAATACACTTACAGATCTGTTGAATCAGGAGCTGGATAGGCGTGGCGCAGAAGCTAATGCCTATCCATGCCACAGGATCGACAGAGAGACTTCGGGCCTGATTATTTACGCCAAGGGGCAATCCATCCAGAAAATCATGATGGAGCAGTTCAAAAAGCATCTTGTGAAAAAGACATACATTGCTTTTGTCCATGGCATTGTGCGTAAAAATTCAGACACCCTTAAAGGCAATGTCTACAATCAAAAGAGAAGAAAAACAGAACTCATGATCACCGGATTCAGGGTTCTTGAAAGAAGAAAGGATTTTACGATAGTCGAGGTTGAGCCTGTCACAGGAAGGACTAATCAGATAAGGATACATTTCAAGGAGCTCGGGCATCCGCTTGTAGGGGAAAGCGTTTATGCTTTCAGGAAGGATTTTAAACTAAGATTCAAAAGGGTTGCGCTTCATTCAAAGGCTGTAGAGTTCAGCCACCCTGTTACAGGGAAAAGAATGAATTTTAATTTGCCATTGCCGAATGATATGATAGACTTTATACATTAGAGATTGCTGAAAAAATTTGTGGAACCCAGCCTTCAGGCTGTCTTGTGCATTTATATCAGCCTGAAGGCTGGGTTCCTGCGAGGGGAGAGATAAACTTTATAGCAAAATGAAAATAATAATAGAACTTTTATTACTTATAATATTACTTTTAATAGGGGCTTTGACCGCCGCGTCTGAGACGTCTATTATCGCCTCCAGCATTATAAAGTTGAGGCGGCTTGCGGCTGACGGGTCGAATACCGCAAAGATGATACTGAAAATACTCGAGGCGCCTGAGAGGTTTTTCGGGACAATAGTAGTGGCTAACAATGTGGTTAATTCTTTGATAGCCTCTATTGTCACGGTGGTGATTATATCTTTGGTAGGCGAAGGCTCCAAGAGTGTCCTTATCGCCACGCTTGCGGCGTCATTTTTTATAATAGTCTTCGAGGTCGCGGCAAAGACTATTTCTGCCGGCAGTCCTGTGAGGATCGCCCTGTCTTTGGTGAGGATGGTGAAGGTTTTGATATTTGTTCTGTCGCCGGCCGTAAGGGCGCTTTCAGTCATAACCAATTTTATAGCGAATCTTTTGGGAGGCAAGACTAAAGGCAAGCCTTCTCTTGTAGTGGAAGACGAGATAAAAGCGCTTATAAGGATAGGCGAGGAAGAAGGCCCCCGCCATAAGGATAAATACAAAATGCTTTCAAAGGTTTTTGAATTCAGTAATACTATTGTGAAAACTGTAATGGTGCCGAAGGACAAAATTGTATCGATTGATATAAGCGCAAATATAGAAGATATACTGGAAAAGGTCCTGGAATCAGG
>CAKKRB010000206.1 GCA_919902485.1 Omnitrophica bacterium GWA2_41_15
CTATTCTACCATAAATAAAACAATCTGTCAAGTTGAAATTTAGTATTGTGTCCCCAAAATTTGCCCGAAATTTGCCCGAAATTTGAATAGTATTGTGTCCCCGAAATTTGAATGTCCCCGAAATTTGAAATCGAGATTTTTCTTGACAGAGGGGAAAAACAGTGATATAATTGAAGCAAAGAAAAATTGAAGATGCTAATGGTAAGTGTTTTAAAAACTATCTAACAAGGTAAAATATATGGATATTAAGATTATCTTTGAGGCTGTGAAAGATATAGGATTACTCTCTGTATTGATAATCCTATTACTGTTATTCCAGTTCAGGAGTATAATCAAATTGGAGAAGGATAGGGAAAAACTTTTAGATTTATTATTAAAGCATCTTGGAGGTGGCAAAAATGGAGATAAAGTTGATGATTGAATTTATATTCCTGGCTATTGCTATTGGGATAGTATACTCTGGAATTAAGGTGTTAAGTCAGGGTGAAAAAAAGATTGATCAGGTTATAACTGATCTTACCAGAAAATGAGTGATAGGAATTTGCTTTTCAAGGCTATTGATACTTAGGGACTGTGTCAGGAAATAACTGTTACACTTGACTGTCATTTCATCGGTTGTGTGCTTTGCTATACGGGAGAATCGGCATCCTCAACGTGATACAGTTATTTACTAACCATTAGGGTCTGTCACGAAATAACCGTATCATATCAGGGGTGCTGATTTGCCCAACCAGCAAGATGTATGGCTGAGACATGGTAAGTCTATTTTACAAGGAGTGCAACGTTGCCGGGCGGGATGAATCGGCAGCCAAATGTAACAGTTATTTTTGCGACAGACCCTTAGGCAACATAAGTATTGGAGTTAACTTATGATTTTTGGTAGTGTCCGACATTAGCTTACGTTGTTAATTTTGAGATTTTCTTGCCACAAAGAACACAGAGATTAGCCACGAATTCACACGAATTTTCGACCTGTGTGGTTGAAATTTACCACACAGGCAAAAAGTTGTTTGTATCGAGAACTGCTTACAGATTTAAGCCACAGATTCACAGATTAAAGACAATCTATAAAACCGTAATCTGTGAATCTGTGGCTTTTCCAGACAATTTTCGTGAATTTCTTTCGTGAATTTCTGAATTTCAGGGACACAATACTAAACTTTTTCACCCTTACTTTTCTTCCAGGGTCCCTTTGGTC
>CAKKRB010000207.1 GCA_919902485.1 Omnitrophica bacterium GWA2_41_15
GAAAACGCCGGAACAGCTTGGAAGAGAGATACAGGCGATCAAAGAACGGGAGATGGCGAAAAAGTAGCCGCAACCTTCAGGTTGCGTAACGCAGGCTAAAGCCTGCGACTACCACAATGTACTATGAAAACTAAAACTATACTTCAAAATTATCTATTCGTCCTGCCGGCAGTTTTAATATTTTCAATATTCTACATCTACCCATTCTACAAAGTGTTTACTCTGTCTCTATGCCAGTGGGACGGCATAGCGCAGTTTGATTTCGCGAAAAGTTTCATAGGTTTCAGGAATTTCATAGAGTTATTCCAGGATAAGATATGGTGGGGCGCGATGCTGCAGGCAGGCTATATTACCCTGATAGCGCTCACGTTCCAGAACGCGCTCGCGCTAATGCTTGCGCTCGCGTGCGACAGGGATATAAAAGGCGGCAATATTTACAGAGTTATATTTTATCTTCCGCCTGTACTTTCAGAGGTGGTGGTGGGGCTTGTGTGGAGATGGATATATGACGGCAATTACGGGCTTTTAAATTACTGGCTCCAGCATATAGGGCTGTCTAATTTAGTCACAGACTGGCTCTCCAATCCGAATACAGCGCTTACGTGCGTGGCTATCATACACTGCTGGAAAGGTTTCGGATGGGGCTTTATAATATTTTTAGCAGGGCTTCAGACAATCCCCAGACAGTTATACGAGGTAGCCAGGGTTGACGGAGCGTCAAGCTGGCAGATATTTAAGAGCGTCACAATACCTCTTATGGTGCCTGTGTTTATACTGGTCTCTATCCTCACTGTATTGGGCACAATGCAGGTTTTTGTCCTTATACTTTCCATGACAGGGGGAGGGCCAGGATACCACACAGAGGTTCCTGTTACAAGGATCCTCGAGTCAATGGTGGGGTCTTCCAGGTTCGGATATGCGTGCAGCCAGGGCATTATGTTCGGCGCAGTTTTGCTGGCAGTATCGTTTGTGCAGATAAAATTGTCGAAATACATGAAGCAGGCGTAACTAAGGCAAAAGGCAAAAATTAAAAGGCAAAAGTAATTTATGGCAAAAATATATGATTTAAAAAAACGTATATATGCTTATGTGCTAGACGTCATTAAATTTCTTAAAGAATTACCAAAAGATTATATCTCTCAGACTATTGGCAAACAACTACTTCGTTCAGCTACGTCTATAGGAGCAAATATTACAGAGGGACAATCTGCTAGTTCAAAGAAAGAATTCGTCAATTTTTATAATTATTCTTTAAAATCAGCCAATGAGACTAAATTTTGGTTAGAATTGTTAAGAGATTCAAGTGGTATAAATTCTCCTGCAAGGCTAACGTCTATTTTGAATGAAACGGATGAGTTATCTAAAATTATCGCTTCAAGTATTATTACATTAAAAAGAAATCAAAACTTTTAACTTTTGAGTTTTGACTTTTGACTTATGATGATGAAAGAAGGCGCGAAGTATAAAATAGAGAGATTTTTAAAGGACAGCGTGATACATATTTTTCTTATCGCGGTTTCTATTACATGCCTGTTCCCTCTTTTATGGATGGCAGGGTCGAGTTTAAAAACCCAGCAGACGATATTCTCAGATATGAGCATATT
>CAKKRB010000208.1 GCA_919902485.1 Omnitrophica bacterium GWA2_41_15
GAACTCTTGAGCGGAAACGGCTTGTATCAAAGGCTTTACCAGATGCAGGAAATAGAAAAATAAGTGAAGCCAAAACTTATGGAACGTAAGCGAACGTAAGTTTTATGGCCGAACTTACCCCTCACCCAGTCAGCATAAACAGGTGGCTATGGTTTTCTGGGTGAGGGGTTAATTCGCAGACGGCTTCGCCTACAATACTTGACATCAAATGTCAAGTATCATCTGCTCATTAAAATAGTGTAACCCACATATGATAATGTCCTATTTGACACATTTAGAAATGTCCTAATCCAAAGATGCTATAATGCGCTCTTTACCAAAAGGAGGACATTATGGCAGGAAAGGACATTGTCACAATGAGTCAAAAGGAATTAAAGCGGCTACATATAATCAACAAGATACTGGATAAAAGGTTAAAGCAGATTGAGGCAGTAAAGATTTTAGGCTTATGCGACAGGCAAATACGCAGGATAGTAAAAAGGATTAGGATTGAAGGTGATAGAGGCATAATACATAAGTCTCGTGGAAAAGATTCAAACAGGGCATTTCCCGAAGATATTAAAGAGAAAGTAATAAATATCTACAAAGATAAATACCCTGACTTTGGTCCAACACTTGCAAATGAAAAGCTCTCTGAAATAGATAAGATAAAGTTAGGCACCCAGACCCTTCGCAGCTGGCTTATAGAAAAAGGCGAATGGCAGGTTAGTCATAAACATCGAAAGCATCGAGCGTGGCGTGAACGAAAACACCATTATGGAGAGATGGAACAAGTAGACGGCTCTCACCATGATTGGTTTGAGGGTAGAGGCCCAAAATGCGTCCTCATGGCTTACATAGATGATGCTGAAAGCAGAGTATATGCCAGATTCTATGAATACGAAGGTACATTCCCCTTTATGGACAGTTTTAAAAGGTACGCCTATAAATACGGGCTTCCTCATAGTATCTATATAGACAGGCACTCGACGTATAAATCTACTAAAAAGCCTACTATAGAGGATGAATTGAATAATAAAGAATCCTTAAGTGAGGTTGGCCGGGCTCTTAATGAGCTTGGAGTAGAGGTTATCTTTGCCCAATCTGCTCAAGCAAAAGGAAGGATCGAGCGTCTTTTTAGAACATTCCAGGATAGAGTCATAAAAGAGATGAGGCTGAGAGGCATAAAATCCATTAAAGAGGCAAATAAGTTCTTAAAATACTATCTTCCTATATTTAACAAGAGATTCAGCGTAAAGGCCATAGAACAAGGCGATCTTCACCAGCCCCTGCCAAAAGATATAGAGCTCAATAAGATTCTTTGCAAAAAGACAGAACACACCC
>CAKKRB010000209.1 GCA_919902485.1 Omnitrophica bacterium GWA2_41_15
TGAGAAATTGATTTATCAGGTGGGATTAGTATTTCAACGGCTTTCAATAATCGTATTACCTTTCTTCATGTCATTTATCTTGCCGCCAGGAAGCACTGTTGCGGAAGACATTGTATCATATACCTTGTCTATCTCTACCTGGCCTAAAAATCTGGAGCCGTCCATGACATCAAATTTTGCGCCCTTCTGGACAGACTTGTCCTGGCCTATATCGTTTACTATAAAACCGTACTCCTTATTTACTACCAATATCTTACCCTGTAAAGCTGCCGCCTTTGGCTCCGCCTCAGACGTATTAACAACTATCTTATCAAGATTTACAGACTGTTGCTTATCCTGCAGTTCTCCAACTTTGTTCTCAAGGTCTATTTTTTCATTGGTAAGCCTCGCCGCCTCCCTTTTTATTCTGTCATAATCAGCCTGCAGGCTATCCAGTTTCTTTGATATATTTAATTTTTCCTTTTTCTCGTTTTCAAGGTCTACCTTGAGCTTTGCCAGTTCTATCTTCTTTGCATTCAGCTCAACGCCTGCAGATTCGCTTTTTTGCTTAAACTCACTAAGCTGGGTAGAAATCTCTTTAACCTTATCTTCTATCTTGGCAATCTTTGCTTCAGCCTGCTCTTTGGCGGATTTTGAGGCCTCTAATTCTTTTTCAAGATTTCTTTTATCCTTTAAAGTAGCTGCGAGCTTATCTTCCACCACAAGCCTTTTCATGTATTCTCTTTCTTTGCCCATAAATCCTATAACCGCGAATACAGCAGAAGCTACGCTTGCGACTATTAATAATATCAGGACTAATTTAAAAATCTTAGACATATGGTTTCACTCCTTTTTCAAAAAGTATATCCTTAAAATGCCCTATTGTCAAGAGCTATACCCGATTCCACCGCGTAGGTGGGGTTTAAACCCCACCTACGCGGTGTATTTCTGACGCCCCTACACGATTTACTTCTCTTCTTCGTATGCCCCCAGCACAATCTCATTCAGGGTTTCCCTGAATTCCTTTGTCACAGGATAGGCTATGTCATGCCACTTATTGTCTTTCCCCATCCTGGCAGGCATGCCGACAAACATACCTTTCTTTCCTTCCACCACCTTAAGGCCTTTTACTATAAATACGCCTGCAAACGACACGTCTGCAAAAGCCTTCAGGTTTGATTCTCCGCTGAGTCTGTGTAACCTCAGAACCTCAACTCCGTTTACCTGGTTCACCATATTTATCACCTCCTACTATATTAGACACATCTGGAGGCGATTTTCTTTCAAATTTTTTTTCTTTTT
>CAKKRB010000210.1 GCA_919902485.1 Omnitrophica bacterium GWA2_41_15
AGGCAGCATGGATTTGAGGCGAGGTTTATAGAGCTGGCTGATGAGATAAATTCATATATGCCGCATTATGTGGTTGATAAGATGACCTATATGTTAAATGAAAAGAAAAAATCCCTAAAAGGCTCCAATATCTTAATCATAGGCATTACCTATAAAAAGGATATCAATGACGTCAGGGAATCGCCAGCGCTTGAAATAATAGATTCCCTTATTAAAAAAGACGCGCATGTATATTGCCACGACCCGCTTGTGCCCGGGTTCAAACTGGACGGCGGGAAAAAAATCACCACAGTTAAGCTTACAAAAGATGTTATTTCTTCAAGCGACCTTGTGGTTATTATCACAGACCACACTGACATAGATTATAAATTTATAGTTGATAACGCGAAGCTCATCTTTGACACTCGCAACGTGCTTAAAGACTTTAAAAACGCAAAGAATATAATTAAATTGTGAATATGTAGGGGCGGGTTTGAAACCCGCCCCTACCATAAAGGAGTCGCGATGAAATTTTTAGTTACTGGCGGGGCAGGGTTTATAGGCTCGCACATAGTAGATGCTTTAGTTGGTAACGGCGATAAGGTAACTGTCCTGGATGACTTTAGTTCAGGAAGTATGGAAAACCTTGAAAGCGTGATGAATAGAATAGAGCTTATAAAAGGCGACATACGCAGTAAAGATCTTGTCAAAAAGGCTGTAGAAGGCGCAGATTATATTCTCCATCAGGCAGCGCTTAGAAGCGTTCCTAAATCTCTCGCGAATCCGGAGTTTTATAACGATGTGAATATTAATGGCACCCTGAATATTCTGGCAGCAGCCAGGGATGCTAAAGTAAAAAGGGTAGTCATAGCCTCTTCCAGCTCTATTTACGGAGATATAGATAAATTGCCTGAAAGAGAAGACTTTTTGCCCCAGCTTATTTCACCATACGGCCTTACTAAACTCGCGGCTGAATATTATTCCAGGATATTTTCCAAGATCTACGGCCTTGAAACAGTAAATTTAAGATATTTTAATGTGTTTGGCCCGCGCCAGTCACTTGAAAACGAGTACGCGGTAGTAATCCCTAAATTTATAACCTGCATACTTGCTGATGCTCAACCGCCTATCCACGGCGACGGCAAGCAAACCCGCGATTTTACTTACGTAGCCAATGTTGTCCAGGCAAATATTAAATCAGCCACTACCTCAGGAATTAAATGTGAGATTTTTAATATTGCCTGCGGCAAGGCTTACAGCGTACTTGATATAGTTAAATACATAAATAAGATCCTTGGAAAAAACATATTGCCCGAGTTTTGCCCTGTAAGAGCCGGCGACGCCAAACATACACTTGCAGACATCTCCAGGGCTAAAAAACTAATTAATTTTAAGCCGGAAATCGAATTTGAAGATGGCTTGAAAAAAACCATAGAGTATTTTTCAAAAAATATATGACCAAAACTACATTAATTACCGGCGGAGCTGGGTTTCTCGGCTCCCATCTATGCGATAGATTTTTAAAAGAAGGCTATAAGGTTATTTGCATGGATAATCTTATAACCGGAAGCATTGCTAATATTTCCCATCTTGAGAAAAACCCTGATTTTAAATTCATAAAACATAATGTATCTGAACATATAGATTTAA
>CAKKRB010000211.1 GCA_919902485.1 Omnitrophica bacterium GWA2_41_15
CTTGCTATGACAAGCAAAAACCGTTATCCATTAATGCTTGAATATTTTGAATCAGAAGAATTCAAGGCGCGTTACTCTATTTTTAAAGACACTAAAGGGCTAACGCTTATAGAAGGAGGCATAGGCCATCCTTCTTATTCAACCGAAGAGTTAATGCAAAGCGCATGGAAAGGCAATGTAATAGCGATTGATAGAGAGGTGCCTAATACGCTCTTAATGTTTAAGGGCAAGGACAAGGAAACACAACAGGAAGTTGTCTTGCATGTTCTTTTAGATAGGGCAGGTGACTATGAATTTACATTCAAGAAGATTACTGTTGATTGCAATGATGAAAGGGTGCGCGTGGCATTAGAAGCTAAGCTTATGCGCGATATGCATGAAAATAAAAGACTCGAAGAAATTTTTTGTATTATTGTGAAGAATAATTATAAAAGTTTCAGGCACAGGAGAAAACTTAATGACTTATCTGATGCCCTGGCTAAATTACCAGAGGACGATAATTTTAGCAGTATTAAAGAATATTTTAATATTGAATCCTGGGGAATAGTAGCTAATCCATACGAAGTATTAAAAAAGAAATATCCTAATAGAATAGACGTGGTTCAGGGAAATGTTTTTAACCTTGCCAATATTCTTGAAGGTAAAAAGGTTGATGTTATCAGGATTATGAATGTCCTGTCATATTTTTCAGTTGAAGATAGAGGGAAATTTTTAGCACAGGCTTGCGAAGCGCTTAATGAAGGCGGGGTATTGATCGAAGGATTAGCTTCTCCGAATGGCGGGGAATTTATTTATCTTATTCATAAGAAAATAGACGGGAAGTTAGTTAAATCTGAAACAGTCATTTCGCCTACAAATCTGACTCGTCTGCTCTGGGTTATCTTTGATGAAAATGACCCATATGTTGCAGAGCAGACTAGATTGTTAAAAGCCATTTATAGTAATAAAGACAGATTGGATCGAGATACAGAGCAAGGTTTCATATCTCCGGAACCAAAAGAGGCTAAAGAACAGTTGGACAAAATGGTTAAAAAGAAAATAGAAGAGTTAAAGAAAAAAGTAGAAACTAAAAATCCTAAGGCAAATGAGGATGAAAAAGCCACGCTTCTAAGAATAGAGATTTTTAATTATCTGCAGACAGTGCCATATCAATCAATCAGCAGAGAGCTTGACCCTGTTTATGGCCCATTGCAGATTCTGGAAGGATGGGGCGGCATGTGTAATGCAAAGACATTTCTGGCCGGATTATTATTTAAGGAAGCTGGTTATGATGTTGAGTATTATTATGCGCAGTTTGATTGGAGTGACCAATTGAAAAGAATAGAAAATGCAGAGTTTTGTAAAAGTCGCAAGTCTGAATATGATAAATTAGCCTCATTTGCTGAAAAATTGAAAGATGTGCCATATATGCATCAGTTCCTAAAGCTTAAAATCAATGGCGAATGGGTAACTTTTGATGCTACATGGGATAAGCCTGTTGCTGAGGCATTAGGCTTTAGTACTAAATGGGATAGTGAGAATGATATGCAAATAGCTGTGGATGCTATGGAAGGCAAGAAAGGTAAAATGATAAGCAATAAGTCTATTGGGAGCACGCCAGAGAAAGCAGCATCTCTAATAAATGGAACATACGGAATATACAACAGTAATAGTAATAAGGGTTATCCATTTTTTGAATATTCCAGGCTTTTCTTAAGGCAGCTTTCAGATATTTTCTGGTGGATTCGGGCGCGAGAAATGATTGAAGGCGTATCGCTTCCAGGAGCCGAAGTAAAGATAAATTCAGTTGGCGCCATCTCTATTATTTACGATCTTCCTGAGCAAGGGAAACTTCTAGGTAGACCGCTTCAAAGAGCTTATTTATAATACTGCGCGATACATGTATTTATATTTTTTTCTTGCGCAGGGAATTTTTTATGATATAATTCACCCATGCCTGAATTAAGAAGAGATCCTGTAATAGGAAGATGGGTTATAATATCCACTGAGAGGGCGAAGAGGCCGAGTGATTTTAATATAGAGCACGCGAATGAGCCTGAGATGGAGTGCCCTTTCTGCGAAGGGCATGAGAACAAAACCCCCCAGGAAATATTTGCCATAAGAAAACAGGGAACTAAAAAAGATTCTCCTGGCTGGAATGTCAGGGTTGTGCCGAGTATTTCTCCTAAATTCAGGATAGAAGGCGAACTGGAAAGGCGCGGGGTGGGAATGTATGATGTAATGAACCCGATCGGCGCCCATG
>CAKKRB010000212.1 GCA_919902485.1 Omnitrophica bacterium GWA2_41_15
GGGGCGCCCGCTGTCCCATAGCAGGCAGGGTCTGCATGGACATGTGCATGGTAGAAGTCGGGCATTTGAAAAACGTAAAGGTTGGAGAAGACGTGATCCTGATAGGCAGCCAGGCCGGCGAAATTATAAGGGCAGAAGAATTAGCAAAACTTATAAATACTATACCTTACGAGGTGTTGTGTAATATAGGAAGGCGTGTTCCAAGAGTATATAAAGGCAAAGGCCGAGAATAGGCAGGTTTAAACCTGCCTGTTTATGAAGGCTTTTGCGACAGAACCGTAGGGCAGACAATAGCAACTTATAGCAGCTGTAGGGCACACTTTAGTGTGCCAAAAACGGAGGATAGCATGTCTGAGGGCACTTTTTTGACAAGAAACGGCTGTGATAAACTTAAGGAGGAATTAAAGATACTTAAAACTGTAAAACGCAAGGAGATAGCAAATGCGCTTGACAAGGCAAGGCAGCTGGGCGATCTGAGCGAGAACGCAGAATATGATTCCGCAAAACAGTCCCAGGCAATAAATGAAAAAAGAATCAGGGAGCTTGAAGAGAAAATCCTTACAGCCAGGATACTGGATAATGAAAGCATATCCTCGGATAAGGCGTATATCGGCGCTAAACTGAAATTACTGGATATAGATTCAAAGGAAGAGATCCAATATATGCTGGTTACGGAGGATGAGGCTGACTACGCAGCAGGGAAGATTTCCATGTCTTCTCCTGTTGGAAAGGCGCTTCTAGGCTGTAAAATAGGCGATATAGCCAATATAAAAGTCCCTGCAGGCGTCCTGAAATATAAGATCCTGAATATTTCAAGGTAATAGAATTGTATTGAATTTTTTATTTTAAAATGAGATAATAAAAAGTTAATGGCTAAAGATATCGAACCAGCCATAGAAAGGGAGATGTTATGCGTATCATGAACACCTGGCTTATCGCAGCAGCAGTAGTACTGGTAGCGTTATTTTCAATTACCTCTTGCAATGCCGCTTCCCAGAAAGAAGCCTTTGCGGCAAAGGTAAATGGAGTCGGCATAAAGTCAGCAACGCTTGACGCAGCAGTTAATAATTTCATTGAAAATCAGAAGATGTTCGGAGCTACGGTAAAAGATGAAGAAAAAGCCCAGTTAAAGAAAGATATCCTTAATGAACTCGTATCAGCGGAATTATTATATCAGGCAAGCCAGAAGGCAGGGCTCGGAGACCGCTCAAAGGATGTGGATAGCCAGCTTGAAAACATTAAAAAAGGATTCGGGTCTGAACAGGAATTCCAGAAGGTGCTGAAAGAGAGAGGAATAGAGCTGAAGGATCTCAGGGAAGATGTCAAGAAAGGCGTTTATATAAACGCTTATCTGGAAAAGGATATATTTTCCAAACTGAGCCCTGCGACAGAGGATGAAAAAAAGAAAGAATACGATTCCAATAAAGATAAGTTAAACGTGCCTGATGAAGTAAAGGCAAGCCATATACTCATAAAGGTGTCTGAAAAGGCAACGCCTGAAGAAAAGAAGGCTGCAAAGGACAAGATAGACGCATTAAGGGCAAGGCTTATGTCAGGCGAGGATTTTGCAAAGCTTGCTAAAGAAAATTCAGAAGACGGTTCAGCAGCTAACGGCGGAGACCTTGGTTATTTCAAGAAAGGCGATATGGTAAAGCCTTTTGAAGATGCTGCTTTTGGGATGGATAAAGACCAGATGAGCCCTGTGGTAGAGACACAGTTCGGCTATCATATAATAAAGGTGACGGATAAAAAAGCAGCTCATACGCTTACATATGAAGAAGTCTCTAAAGATATAGAAAAATTCTTAATTAATAAGAATAAGAGAGACCAGATAAATAAGACAGTAGAAGGCCTTAAGAAAAATGCAAAGATAGAGATTATGTAGGGAACGGTTTGAAACCGTTCCCTACGACAGTATTTTTTGTCGAGGGTTTTATGCGAAGCGATATTATTAAAAAAGGTATTTCCAAGGCAGGCAACAGGGCTCTATTGTATGCAACAGGCGTATGCTGCCAGGATTTGAAAAAACCGTTTATAGGCATTGCGTCCAGCTTTACAGATCTTATACCAGGACACATGCATATGAGGTCACTTGAAAGGGCTGTTGAAAACGGCGTATATGCAGGCGGCGGCAAGCCTTTTATTTTCGGAATACCAGGCATATGCGATGGTATAGCAATGGGCCATTCAGGGATGAGGTTTTCTCTTGCTTCAAGAGAGCTTATAGCGGATATGGTTGAGACAATCGCAGGCGCATATTCTCTCGACGGGCTAGTGCTTCTTACAAATTGCGATAAGATTACCCCAGGCATGCTTATGGCAGCTGCGAGGCTGAACATACCTGCGATAATTGTTACAGCAGGCCCTATGCTTACAGGACATTATAAAGGAAGACGGCTGGACCTTGTAAGGGACACGTTTGAAGCAGTTGGAAAATTTAAGAGGGGCGAAATTTCCAAAGAGGATATGGATGAACTGGAAATGAACGCATGTCCCGGCCCTGGCTCATGCCAGGGTATGTTTACTGCCAATACAATGAGCTGTCTTACTGAGACAATGGGCATGTCTTTGATAGGATGCGCCACATCTCTTGCTGTTTCAAGCAAGAAAATGAGGATAGCTTTTGAGAGCGGCAAAAGGATAAATGAACTGGTTGCAAAGAATACAAAGCCGCGCTCTATCATGAATAAAAAGGCATTCCTGAATGCAATAGCTGTTGATATGGCGCTTGGCGGATCTACAAATACAGTGCTGCATCTGACAGCCATAGCCAGGGAAGCAGGTGTTTCTCTGACCCTGGATACATTTGACAAGATAAGCAAATCAACGCCTAAAATAGCTGATCTGAGGCCAGGAGGAGAATATTTTCTTGAGGATCTTGAAGCAGCAGGAGGTATTCCAGGTGTTTTAAACAAGCTTCAGACAAAACTGAATGATAACCCTACTGTGAGCGGCTTATCCATAAAAGAAATTGCAAGGCTGAGCAAGGTTTCCGATGAAGATGTTATAAGGCCTCTGGATAATCCTTATAAAGCAGAAGGCGGGATTGCAGTATTAAAAGGCAATATCGCGCCTGAGGGCTGCGTTGTAAAACAGGGCGCGGTAAATGAAGAAGCAATGTTTTTTAAAGGCGCTGCAAAGGTGTTTGATTCTGAAGAAGATGCAATGAGCTCTATTTTAAACAACAAGGTTAAAAAAGGCGACGTGGTGGTTATCAGGTATGAAGGCCCTGCAGGAGGGCCTGGTATGAGAGAGATGCTATCTCCTACATCTGCGATAGTGGGCATGGGCCTGGCAAATGATGTTGCCCTTATTACAGACGGCAGATTTTCAGGCGGCACAAGAGGGCCGTGCATAGGCCATGTTTCTCCTGAAGCGTATAAAGGCGGGCCCATAGCTGTTGTCAGGGATAATGATACCATAACCATAGATATAAAAAACAGGTGGATCAATGCAGATTTGCCTGATTCTGAAATAGAAAAACGCCTTAAAAGATGGAAGGTTCCAAAGCCGAAGGTAACAAGCGGATGGCTTTCAAGGTACAGCAGGATGGTTTCATCTGCGTCTAAGGGCGCAGTCCTCGAATAATTTAAACCATTCCACCCCGTAGGTGGACATGTATGTCCACCTACGGGGTGGAATGGTAAATAAGTGAATTATGAAATTAAACGGTTCAAAAATATTAATAGAATCCCTTAAAAGAGAAGGCGTGGAAGTGATATTCGGTTATCCTGGCGGCCAGGTCCTGCCTATATTTGACGCCTTGTACGATGCGGATATGAGGTTTATATTGACCAGGCATGAACAGGGCGCTAGCCATGCAGCAGACGGATACAGCCGTTCAACAGGGAAAATAGGAGTGTGCCTTGCTACTTCAGGCCCTGGCGCTACAAATCTTACTACAGGCATTGCCACAGCATACATGGATTCTATTCCAATGATTGCGATTACAGGACAGGTTAAATCGTTTCTTATAGGAAATGACGCTTTCCAGGAAGCCGATGTCACAGGTATCACGCGGCCTATAACAAAGCATAATTATTTAGTCAAGGATATAAAAGACTTGGCAAGGACAATACGTGAAGCATTTTACATTGCTGGGAGCGGCAGGCCAGGCCCTGTTTTAATTGACATACCTTCAGATATTCAGCAGCAGGAAACAGAATTCATATGGCCTGAAGAGATAAACATGAGAAGCTACAAGCCTACTTGTTTCGGCCATCCAGGCCAGATTAAAAAGGCAGCTAAGTTTATAGCCTCTTCTAAGAAGCCGCTTATCTATGCAGGCGGAGGCGTTATTACATCAGGTGCCTGCAGGGAACTGAAAGAACTGGCTGAAAAACTTAATACCCCGGTGACCTGGACCCTGATGGGCATAGGATGTTTTCCCGCAGACCATAAACTTTCTCTGGGCATGCTTGGCATGCACGGCACTGCTTACGCAAATTACGCTACCATGGAAGC
>CAKKRB010000213.1 GCA_919902485.1 Omnitrophica bacterium GWA2_41_15
ACTTATGCGTATCTGTCATGTCATAACAAAGCCTGAACTTGGCGGGGCTCAGCTTTCTCTTTTAAGCCTGGTTTCAAATCTCCCAAAAGATAAATACACGGTATCTGTTATTACCTCGTCCAGTGGCATATTGAAAGCGGATTTTGAAAAACTTAAAAATGTCAGGACTTATTTCTCGCCATTTTTAATAAGGCCGATAAGTCCCATAGTAGATATATTAGCATTCATTCATATATATAATATATATAAACGCAATAGCTTTAAAATAATTCATACCCATAGTTCAAAGGCAGGCATTTTGGGAAGATGGGCTGCTTTCTTTGCAAGGGTGCCTGTTATATTGCATACTGTGCACGGGTGGTCTTTCAATGATTATCAGCCGCTTTTAATAAAAAAATTTTACATTTTTGTGGAGAGGATTACTGCGCGTTTTACTGCAAGGATTATATGCGTTTCGAAAAAAGATATAGAAACAGGGTTAAAATACAAGATAGCCCAGCTAGAAAAGTTTACTCTTATAAGGTATGGCATCCCTCTCTCAGTGTTTAAAAAATCAAACAGTCAAAAAGAACATAAGAAAAAAGAACTGGGGATTAATAATAACGGCCCTGTTGTAGGCATGGTTTCGTGTCTTAAGCCTCAGAAGGCGCCTCTGGACTATGTAAAAGCATGTATTGATATTTATGATAAAATGCCAGGGGTTAATTTTTTATTGGTAGGCGACGGAGTTTTGAGGAAAAGATGCAAAGAAGAACTGGCTAAATCCAGGTTGAACGGCAGGTTTATTTTTACAGGATGGAGAAGAGATGTATCTGAGATTCTTGATATAATTGATATATTAGTTCTGACAAGCAAATGGGAAGGCTTTCCAATCGCAATAATAGAGGCGCTTAGTAAAGGCATACCAGTTGTGGCGACTGATACAGGAGGGGTTGGAGAGCTGATAAAATACGGCATTACAGGCTATGTTACAAGGCCAGGAGAATACAAGGAAACAGCTGAGACGGTATTGAGAGTGCTTAAAGATAAGGTTCTTTATAATAAAATGAGCTATGAGGCTCGTTTGTCTATAGATGAGTCGTTTGATATTACAGCCATGGTAAATGGGATTGATAGGCTTTACACAGGATGGGCATGATTCTATTATATATATTTATATGTTCTTTTGTTTTAAGCCTTTTGCTTATACCTATGACAATAAGGATAGGCATGAAATTTAATATCTTAAAACCTGCGAAGAATCATATAGGCAAACCATGCATTGGGGGAGCGGGTATCTATGCAGCTTTCCTGGCAGGGATATTAACAAGTCTATTCTTTATCAGGCTGCCGGTTGTTAAACTAACTGCAATAATATTTTCATCATTGATAATCATAATAGTGGGTTTAATAGACGACATAAAGGATTTAAGGCCTTTTCTTAAGATAGCCGGCCAATTATTGGGGATATTGATTTTGATGGCTTTTGGTTTTTCTACAAAGATAGTTTTTATCCCTGTGTGGCTGAATATGGTAATTACAGCAGCATGGATTCTGTTTATTACAAATGCATTTAATCTTTTAGATATAATGGATGGCCTGACAGCCGGGCTTGTAGTTATAATATCCCTAAGTTTATTAGCAGTAGCGTTTCTTAATAAAGACATTTTTTCCTGCGCGATTTTAGCTGCATTGATAGGCAGTTACCTGGCATTTTTAAAATACAATTATCCGCCTGCGAAGGTTTATATGGGTGATACAGGGAGCCTTTTTGCAGGATTTTTGCTGGCAGTTATAGCTATAAACATAAGCTATGCGCCTGTTGACAGAAAGGTGGCGCTTCTGACCCCTATCCTGGCAATGAGCCTGCCTATTTACGACACATTGTTTTTAATAGCTATGCGCATAAGAAAGAAAAACCCCATTTTCAATAAGACCAGGGATCATTTTGCATTGAGGCTTGTGGCCATGGGATGCAGCATAAAAAAGAGCACGTGGATAATGTATGGTTTCAGCGCGTTCCTGGCGCTTGCAGCGATTACAATGGCATTCAGTAAAAATTTAACAGGGTTGGTTGTTATTATAGTTGTAGGCCTTGTGTTTATCTTGATGGGCAAAAGAGTTGGCATGGTGAATATAGAAGACTAGCAGCCATAGCAGCTGTAGGGCAGACTTTAGTCTGCCAAAAACAGAAGATATGAAAAAAGAAGAAATTGTTATATTGGGAGGCGGACTTGCAGGCCTGAGCGCTGCGTATCATTTAAAGAGCGGGTATGCTTTATTTGAAAAAGAACCTGACCTTGGTGGCATGGCAAGGTCTCTTAACAAAGACGGTTATATCTTTGATTATGACGGGCATCTCTTGCATTTCAGAAACGAATATACATTTAATCTTGTCTCAGAACTTTTAAACGGTAATCTCGCCCCGCACAAAAGAAACTCCTGGATATACTCAAAGAATATTTTTACCCGCTATCCGTTTCAGGCGAACTTCTATGGGCTTCCAAAGCAGGTAGTGAAAGATTGCCTGGTAGGGCTTATAAAAGCGAAGATACCCCTCATCCTTCCCTCTCCCCTAAAAGGGGAGAGGGGTGAAAGCGAGGGGAATGGGAATTTTGAAAACTGGATAATGAAGACTTTTGGCAAGGGGGTAGCTGATCATTTTATGCTTCCCTATAACAGGAAATTTTGGACAGTGGAACCTAAAGAACTTACATGCGAGTGGCTGGATGGTTTTGTGCCTGTTCCTGATATTGAAGATACAGTGACAGGCGCTATCTCAGACAATACAAAGCCGTATGGATATAATTCCAGGTTCTGGTATCCTGTGAAAGGCGGCATATCTGAACTGGCAAAAGAGTTTTCAGGCAGGATTAGAAATGCGCATGTTAATAAAAAGGCTGTTACCATAGACCAGCACAGGAGAGAGGTTGTTTTTGAAGACGCCGCTATAAAGAAATTCAGGAATCTTGTGACTACAATACCTCTGCCGGAACTTTCCAGGCTTCTTGTGGATATGCCTGCGGACGTTAAACAGGCATATTCAATGCTCAGGTGGACTTCGATATTTGTGCTGAATTTAGGCATAAAGAGCGATGTCCTGTCTGAGAGGCACTGGGTGTATTACCCTGAAGATGACTTTAT
>CAKKRB010000214.1 GCA_919902485.1 Omnitrophica bacterium GWA2_41_15
TCAGTTTAACAGCCAGGCCTGATACTGTGCTTATGGTATCAAGGGGAGGGCTGTTAGGATTTTTACTGACTGACAAATTTCTGCTTGATTATTTGGGCGCCATAGGTGGATATATAGTTACTACAAGTTTAACCGTATTATCGCTTTTGGTTGCAACGGAATTTTTAATAGTGCCTGTTATTTCTATACTGGCAATGAAAACATGGGCGCTGGTTAACAGGATAGGAAAAACAAGGAGAGAAAGGCCAGCGGCCCAGGGGTATAAAAAGATTGAAAAACTTCCATCTGAGCCCAGGCTAAGGCCGGCAGTGAAGGTTGAGAAAAAAGCTGAGGCTCCAGGCTCAAGGCTTCCCTCGGCTTCGCTCGGGACAGGCGAGGCTGGAGGGGAAGAAAAACCCAGGATAAATATAATGCCCAAACCAGCGCCTAAGCCAAGGTTTGCGCCAGCAAAGGCAGTAAAGGTTGAGCCAAGGGTTGTAGGCGACTATAAGATGCCGAGTTTAGAGCTATTAAACCTGCCTCCTGCTGGCTCAGGTAAAATATTCGGAGAAAATCTGGAAGAGAGTGCAAGTATACTTGAAGATACATTAAGAGATTTCGGCATAGAGACAAAGGTTGTGGATATAAGCAAAGGCCCTGTGATCACGAGATATGAGCTCCAGCCTGCTCCAGGGGTCAAGGTGAACAGAATAACCAGCCTTAGTGACGATATAGCGCTTACCATGAAGGCAACCACAGTAAGGATAGTAGCGCCTATACCTGGCAAATCCTGCGTAGGCATAGAAGTTCCTAATGCAGACACATCTATGGTTTTTTTGAGAGAAATACTGGAGTCAGCAGAATATCAGAAAGCAGCAGCTTCTTCAAAGCTCGCAATGGCGCTTGGCAAAGATATATCAGGCAAATCAGTGGTTACAGACCTGGGCGACATGCCGCATCTTTTAATAGCAGGCACCACGGGTTCAGGGAAAACTGTTTGCGTAAACTCACTTATAATGAGCATGGTCTATAATGCCACGCCTGAAGAATTAAAATTCTTAATGGTAGATCCAAAGATGGTGGAACTAGCGATATATAACGGCCTGCCGCATCTATTATGCCCTGTTGTAACTGACGCTAAAAAGGTTTCAGGCGCTCTTGGCTGGGTTGTAGGGGAGATGGAGTCCAGGTATAAGATGCTTGCAAAGATAGCTGTGAGAAATATTACAGCGTTTAACCAGAAATCAGAAGAGAAACTCCCTTATATAGTAGTTATTATAGATGAACTTGCGGATCTTATGATGATTGCGCAGGAAGATATAGAAAATGCGATCACAAGACTTGCCCAGTTATCAAGGGCAGTTGGAATTCACATGATACTTGCTACACAGCGTCCGTCAGTAGATGTTGTGACTGGTGTAATAAAAGCGAATTTTCCTGCGAGGATTTCTTTTAAAGTGGCTTCAAAGGTGGATTCCAGGACAGTCCTGGATATGAATGGCGCTGACAAGCTGCTTGGTAAAGGCGACATGCTGTTTTTAGAGCCTGGAAATGCGAAGCCTATAAGGGCCCAGGGCACATTCCTTACAGACCCTGAAATAGAAAAGGTTGTGAATTTTATAAAAGCGCAGCAAGAGCTTGTTTATGACAATGAAATACTTGAGCACCAGAAAAAGAGCGTGTCTGGAAGAGGCGGTTTTGAAAAGGACGAGTTCTTCGATGAAGCAGTTCAGATGGTGCTCGAAACAGGCCAGGCGTCTGTTTCAATGCTTCAAAGAAGGCTGAGGCTCGGCTATACAAGGGCTGCCAGGATAATAGATGCAATGGAAGAAGAAGGTATTATAGGGCCTTTCAGAGGCAGTAAACCCAGGGAAATATTGATACAGGAATATCAGCCGAAAGAAGAAACTTCTAAAGAAGAGATTAGCGAAGGTCAAGATTTAACCACCCCAACCTCGTAGGTGACCCTTAAGGGTCACCTACGAGGTTAATATTTATCATGCCAGAATCATTAGGCCGCACACTCAAAAAAATAAGGGAATCCAGGCATCTTTCAACAGAAGAGGTATCAGAAAGAAGCCGCATACCTAGAAATATTGTTTCCACAATAGAAGAAGACAGGCTGGCTGAAATAAAATCGATTTTTTACGCCAAAAGCTTTGTAAAGACATATGCGTCTTTTTTAGGGGCTTTAGGCGAAACCGTTGTAAAAGAATTTTTAGTAGGGGAGGGTTTGAAACCCTCCCCTACTCAGCCACAGAAAAAGCCGGGAATGGCTCGTAGGGAACAGGCATGCCTGTTCCCTACGCCAAACTCTTTGATAAAATATAAAAAACAGATAATAGCTGTAATTATAGGCATCCTGGCATTATGGATATTGTCAATGGCTGTGGGCCAGGCGGGTAAATTTATCAAAAATAGGCCTGTGAAAAAACAAACCAAGGCGGCGGTTACAAAAAAAGAAGAACCTAAAAAAATAGATAAGAAAAACGATATAAAGAAATCTGTAGGGGAGGGTTTAAAACCCTCCCCTACAGAAAAACCGGAATTCATAGAAGTTGAGGTTTCCGCGTCGGACAATACATATTTGCAGATTATATCCGATAATGATATTTTATTTAAAGGGTTGTTTAAAAAAGGCGGCAAGGATACATGGAAGGCAAGAAAAGAACTAAAGCTGGAGGCAGGGAATTCAGGGGCTATTAAGATAAGCGTAAATGGAAAACCTGCAAATTTTGCCGGTAAAAAGGGTGAGAAAAAGGAAATAATTATCACAAAAGACGGGATTAAGAATTAAAGTGCAGGAATTCACCCTTTAGGGTGATAAATAGACAGCCTAAAGGCTGGGTTCCAACGCGGGAATTCAGCCTTCAGGCTGATAAACAGCAAGACAGCCTAAAGGCTGAGTTCCTTAGATTTAGGGATTTATCTTTATGGCAAAAACATTCAGCATCATTAGCCTCGGCTGCCCAAGGAATACAGTTGATTCTGAAAAATTAATCTCCGAGTTTACTGCAAAAGGCTATATCTTTAAAAAGGAAAGCCAATCTTCAGACCTTCTTGTCATAAATACCTGCGCTTTTATAGAAGACGCAAAAAAAGAATCAATAGACGCAATACTTAAAGTAATAGACGCTAAAAAGAACGGGGATATTA
>CAKKRB010000215.1 GCA_919902485.1 Omnitrophica bacterium GWA2_41_15
TTTTATTTTTTATCCCTCTTATGGCTTTTGCCGCTTCAAAATCTTTTACAGCAACCCTTACTATTTCGCATCCTGCTTTTTCCAGGCCTTTAATCTGCCTCACCGTAGACAAAACATCCCTGGTGTCAGCCTTTGCCATTGACTGGATACTGACAGGTGCTCCGCCTCCGATTTTAACGCCCCCAACCTTTATCTGCCTTGTCACGTCATAAACCCCTTCCACCTACGGGGTGGACAATCTTGTCCACCCCGTAGGTGGAAATAGCGCTAAATTATTTTCGCCATAAATGAAACAATTTTTCAAAAATCCCGAACCGCATAAAATCATTGTAAAATACAAACAGCATTAAAACCACCAAGAGTGCCATTCCCACCTGTGTTATATTATCCTGCATCTTGTACGAAATAGGCTTTCGCCTTATCTTTTCTATCAGGAGAAACAATATATGTCCTCCGTCAAGTACAGGCACAGGCAAAAGGTTAAAAATAGCGAGAGACGCGCTCAATACGCCCATTAACTGCAATAAATAAACAATCCCGAGTTTCGCTGCCTGGCCGGTTATATAAAATATCCCTATAGGCCCTGTCATGGATTCCTTTACAGGTATCGCGCCTGTGATGCTCGCCCATAAAGCCCTGTAGGTTATATAAGTCAGGCTCCACAATTTCTCAGCGCCCATATAAATAGATTTAACAAAACCGTATTTTACATAAACCACTTCTTCAGACGGAGCAATTCCCATTATGGAAATATTCTTCTTTGAGCCGAAAATTGTCTTTGTCTCCTGAGACCTTGGGGTTACTAAAAGATAGACCAACTCTCCTGCTCTATTTATAAGAAGCTTTATTTCCGAGTTTCTGCTCCCATGAACAATCTTTGTCACATCTTCCCAATAAATTACATTCTGGCCATTTATGCTCAATATCCTGTCGCCTGCCCTTAAACCAGCTGACTGGGCAGGATAGCCCGGCATTATCTTGCCTATCTTTGTAGTAAGGGTGGGGTTTCCAGCCATGAATACAAATGAAAAAATAAGAAACGCCAGGATATAATTCAGTAGCGGCCCTGCGAATATTATCTTTATTCTACCGCCAACTGTCCTAGAAACATACTCCCATTTTTCGCCTTTTACGCCTTCGGCATTGGTCTCTCCGGCTAATTTTACAAAACCCCCCAGAGGTATTATTGAAACCGCATACCTTGTATCGCCTTTTGTAACCCCGAATATTTCCGGTCCGAACCCGATAGAAAATTTCTCAACCCTTACGCCCATCCTCTTGGCAACTATAAAATGCCCGAATTCATGAACAATAACCAGAATACTCAAAACAATTATAAAAGAAACTAGCGACAGCATCTAAGCATCTCCTTGGTTTTTATCCTGGCCCATTTATCAGCCTCCAGTATATCGCCCAATCCAGGGTTCTTTGCAGCCTTATGCATCCCGATAACCTTTTCAATCACCTTTGGTATATCTGTAAATTTTATACCGCCTTCAATAA
>CAKKRB010000216.1 GCA_919902485.1 Omnitrophica bacterium GWA2_41_15
CCCATGAATGCCATTGTATAAAAACTCATTACCCTCCCCCTTTTATCATCGTCCACAATAGTCTGCAATATCGTATTGCTCGCAGCCATCTGTACCATAATACCAAATCCTGATATAACTAACAATATAAGAGAAAGCCATATATTATAAGAAAAAGAAAATGCTACTATGCCTATGCCAAATACGCCTGCTGAAACAGGCAATAGATTCCCAAATGTAATTGCCCTTTTCATAGACGCAAGATAAATAGTACCGGCCAATGCGCCTACGCCAACAGCTGCCATCAGGAAACCCAGCGTATGGGGCCCGCCTCCCAGGACATCCCTTGCAAAAACAGGCATCAGAACTGCATAAGACATGCCCATCAGGCTTATAGTACCCAATAGCAGTAGAATTGCCTTGATAGGCTGAAACCTGAAAACATAAGTAAAACCTTCTTTTAAATCTTTGAATATATCATAATCTCCTTGTTTATCTTTTCTGATTTTAACCTCCTTATCCATTGCAAGAAGAGAAGCTATGACAGCCAGATAACTTATGGCGTTAATAAGAAAACACACGCCTTCTCCTGCAATGGCTATAAGCACGCCTGCTATTGAAGGGCCTATCAGCCTGGCGAAATTGAACATCATTGAATTTAATGCGATTGCGTTTCCTAAGTTTTTCCTCTTCTCTACCATTTCTAATATAAAGGAATGCCTCGCAGGAATATCAAGGCTATTGATACACCCTAAAAACACGCCCAAAACTACAATATGCCATACAGCAATATGGCCTGTAATAGTCAAAAACGCAAGGATGAATGCCTGAAGCATTGCCAGCGTTTGCGTAAATAAAAGTATTCTGTGCCTGTTGTGTCTGTCTGCAATAACGCCTGTAAAAGGGGATAAAATAAATGTTGGAATCTGGCTTGAAAATCCTACTACGCCTAGCATGAACGCGGAGTTCGTCATCTTGTACACTAACCAGCTCATTGCGACATACTGCATCCACGTGCCTATAAGAGATATGCCCTGGCCAAAAAAGAAAACCCTGAAATTCCTATATTTTAGCGCTCGAAAAACCATACTATAACCTTAGATGCCGTTAATTCACAAAACGAGTATGACTCATTTTGTGAATTAACGGACGGGGTTTTACCATGTTTCTTTAGCAACTTTTTGTTCCAACCTTGACAGAATCCTGGAATTATTGATAAATCTTGAAATCTTATTAAACTGGTTCATAGAGCCTCTGTTATTCTCCTGATGGAATGCTAGGAACAAGTAGTCCTTTGCCCTTGTGAGCCCTACATAAAATAACCTTCTCTCTTCTTCTATGCCTTCCTCATCCCCCAGAGAAAAACTCACTGGGAAAACTCCGTCAATAAGGCCTATCAGAAACACCGCATCCCATTCCATGCCTTTTGCAGAATGAATTGTAGAGAGCGTAACCTGATTTTTATGGCCTTGCAGCGCATGGCCTCTGGACAGGTCAGGAAGTTCTATGGCAAAATCACTTAAAAGGTCCTGGAGCGAATCATACCTGTAAGAAATCTTCTTCAATGTCTCAAGATCATTTATCCTTGTATTCCAATCATCAAATCTCGACTTCATCAAAGGGCTGTAGTAATCAAGCGCTGCTTCAAATTTACTGCCCACGCTTTCCTTATCATTGATAAGGCCCTCCATCAATGCCTTGAACCTTAAAAGACTGTTAGAATATTTGAAACCTTTTTCATATTTTACAAAAGACTTTTTAAGAATATCCTCAAGACTGAGCTGATTGATAAAATCCTTTGAAATTTTTTCAGAAGTCCTGGGCCCTACGCCTTCTATCAATTCCAATGCCCTGTGCCAGGACAACTCGTCCTTAGGGTTGGATATGACCTTTAAGTGCGATATTACATCTTTTACATGAGCGCTCTCATAAAATTTCATTCCGCCCATAAGCTGATAGCTTATGCCTCTTTTGTTCAACTCCGCCTGCAGAGCTATGGAAATATAACTTGAACGGAATAACACGCATTGCTT
>CAKKRB010000217.1 GCA_919902485.1 Omnitrophica bacterium GWA2_41_15
ATAAGTGATATACTATTTGCAAGCAGTAAGTAGTAGTAAATAAGGGTTTAGAAGTTTGGAGCCGTAAGGTACAAAGCACTAACCTTGCGGCGTTTTTGTTTCTGCCATTATTTGCTATAATCTTAAGGAAAGGGGGTAGTGAGTAATGGCAAGAGGTAAAGTAAAATGGTTCAATAACCAGAAAGGTTATGGATTTATTACGCCTGAGAACGGTAAGGATGTATTCGTACATCACAGCGTTATACAGGGAGAAGGCTATAAGTCTTTAGAAGAAGGCCAGGAAGTAGAGTTTGAAATACAAAATGGTCCTAAGGGTGAACAGGCTGTCAACGTAACAAAGGTATAACCTTATCGGAAAAAATAATAAGGCCCGGCATTCAGTAATGGATCCGGGCCTTGTTTTTTTCGAAGATTGAAATAATTTTCTAATTGCATTAGGGCCTCGGGTGCTGTAAAATCATTATTGAGGTGAAAAATATGGATATGAGCATAGAGATAGAGTCATTAAAGGTAACTTTTCTCCCTTACATTAGAAGCATTCAGGATTTTCATTTTCATTATAGCAACCCTTTAATATGGGTATTTTTTATGATACTATTTTTGATACTGGTTTGGTTTAAGAGCTGGAGCCATGGGAAGGCATTTTCCTTTTGCCTGACTATGTTCTTGATTTTATTAGGCATGACCTGGATGGAAAAATCCATAAGAGGCGCTTTTGTAAGGCCGGACGAAAGCTTTGATCCGTTTATAATAAGGGCAGTGTCTCTTGTTGTGATGTCAGTGACAGTATTATATTTCGCATTTATAGACAATTCCTAATGGGAGATTTTTATGAATATATTTAATATATCTGAGATAGTGGATCTCGGGATAGAGAAAGAGAAGAAAAGGCGGGATTTTTACGGGCTCTGCGCTGAAAAATTCAGCCAGAAAGAAATGAAAGAACTTTTCGCAAAGTTGAGGGATTGGGAAGAAACGCATATTAAGAAGTTTAATGAAATAAGGAGTTTTATTAAAGATCCGAAAGAGACAGAGGCGTACGAAGGAGAACTTAATTCTTATATGCAGGCGCTTCTGGACGACAAACTTTATAAAGATGTGTCCCCAGCGAAGTTCAGCGCCAATGTAAAAACGCCTCTTGACGCTATTTTCTACGGCATAGGATTTGAAAAAGACGCGATTATGTTTTTTAATGAGATTGTGAATTATACGGTTGATTCAAGAAAAGAAATCATCAGGCAGCTTATAGGAGAGGAAAAGCAGCATATCGTATATCTGGCCCTTTTAAGGGGAAAAGTGAAAAATAGAGGGGGTGTTTAAATGGGGATGCTTCAATTGATCAGTAATGGCGGCATCACAATGTATGTCCTTATATTATGCTCTATATTATCTATAGCTATTATAATAGAGAGGATTATTTATTATCACAGGCGGTCCAGAGTAAAAAGAGAAGATTTTATGATAGATATAAAGAATCAATTAGAGCGCGATAACCCGAGGCATGCCATAACCATGTGCCTTGGCATGTGCAAACAGGCAGATACGCCTTTTGCGAATATTGTAGCTGCAGGGCTTGACGCTTATGGCCGCGGCGAAAAGGAAATATCAAGCAATATGGAACGCAGCATTGCCATAGAAACAAACATGCTGAACCGCTTTACCACTATCGTAGGAACAATAGGGAGCACAGCTGTTTATATAGGCCTTTTCGGCACAGTGCTGGGTATAATAAGGGCGTTTCACGATATCTCTGCGACAGGTACGGGCGGCATAAGCGTTGTCATAAACGGCATATCAGAGGCTCTTGTATGCACTGCGGCAGGGCTTTGCGTCGCAGTTCCAGCGGTTATTGCTTATAATTATTTTATAAAAAGGGTGGATAATTTTATAACAGATATGGATTTATGCGCTTCTGAATTGCTGGATTTATTATCAGGGAAACAAAAATGAACAGAAGGTCTGCCAGGTCAAAGGTAGTCGCGGAAATAAACATAACCCCTTTTACGGACGTTATTCTCGTCTTATTGATAATATTCATGATAACCACGCCTTTAATCCTCCAGTCAAGCATCAAGGTCAGCCTGCCTGAAGCTGCGAGCGGGAAGTCTATCACAAATGCAAGGCAGATAAATATTACTGTTACCAATGATAACGTCGTATACCTGGATAACAAGCTTATTACAAGGAAAGAGCTTGTAGCAAAGGTCCGTATGCTACACAGGGACAATCCTGAGCTGGAAGTGATTCTTTTTTCAGACAGGCTGGTAAGATTCAAAAATATCGTATCCATCCTGGACGACCTCAACGAGATAGGCATAAAAAACCTTAATATAGCTGCAAAGGTAGAGCAATAAAAACATAAGGAAGGGCATATGAAAAAAGAATTATCTTTTATAACAGTGATCGGGAAAGACAAGAAAGGCATAGTTGCAAAGATATCAAATCTGTTATACAAAAATAATGTCAATATAGAGGATATAAATCAGAAAATCATGGAGGGTTTATTCGTCATGACAATGCTTGTAGACGTGAGCGGCTATAAGCATCCTCTGCATAAATTGAATTCGGGCCTAGAAAGAATAGGAAAAGAAATGGGCCTCAGGATTCAGCTGCAGCATGAGAATATCTTCAAAATGATGCACAGGGTGTGATGCTTCAGCATCATCCTGAGCGAAGTCGAAGGATAACATGGCTATAACTGTAGACGAAGTTTTTGAAACAGCCAAGATGATACTTTACCAGAATCTGGATATCAGGACTACAACGCTCGGTATAAACCTGAAGGACTGCGTGGATTCTGATTTCAAGGCTTTTAAGAAAAAGGTTTACGGCAAGGTCTACAGGTACGGCTGTCTTCTGATAAAAGAGGCAAAGAAATTAGAGCTGAAATACGGGGTCCCCATTGTAAATAAAAGGATATCTGTTACGCCGGTGAGTCTTATAATGGAGACGCATCTTGGCAAAGAAAAATTTTTAGAAATGGCAAAGGTCCTTGATAAGGTGGCAGAGGATGCAGGCATTGATTTTATAGGAGGATTTGGAGCGCTTTGCCAGAAAGGCCTTACGCGGTCAGACAGCTTATTGATAGAGGTCCTGCCGGACGTGCTTTCAAAGACAAAGCATGTGTGTTCTTTTTTGAATGTCGGATCGAATGTCAGCGGCATGAACCTGGATGCGGTGAATCTTCTGGGGCCCATGCTCAAGAAAACAGCCAGAAAGACAAAAAACGGTTCAGGATGCGCAAGGTTTGTGGTGTTTGTAAACGCGCCTGAGGACAATCCTTTTATGGCAGGCGCTTTTCACGGCGTAGGCGAAGGCGACATCACCTTAAATATAGGCATAAGCGGCCCTGGAGTCGTGAGAAGCGTTGTCGAGAAGAATAAAGACTGCGACCTGACGCAGTTATCTGAAATTATAAAAAGGACTGTTTTTAAAATAACAAGGGCAGGCGAGCTTATAGGAAGAGAGCTTGCTAAAAATTTGAAAATACCTTTTGGAGTGGTGGATATTTCTCTTGCTTCAACTACAAATAAAGGAGATTCTGTGGCAGATGTAGTTGAGGCCTTTGGCGTAGAAAGTATCGGCGCTCATGGCTCAACCCTTGCGATAGCCTTGTTAATGGACGCTGTTAAAAAAGGCGGGGCAATGGCGAGCGCGAATGTAGGCGGCTTGAGCGGAACATTTATACCTGTGAGCGAAGACATGGGCATGGTAGAGGCTGTAAAAAGAAAATCCTTGAGCCTTGATAAATTAGAGGCGCTTACAGCCGTGTGTTCTGTGGGGCTTGATATGGTCGCGATACCCGGCAATACGCCTGAGGAAACCATAAATGCTATAATCGCAGACGAACTCAGCATAGGCATTATAAATAACAAGACCGCAGGCGTGAGAATTCTACCCATACCCGGGAAAAAACCAGGGGATATGGTCAAGCTGGGCGGGCTTTTGGGAATCGCGCCTGTGATGAGCGTAAATAAATATTCAGCTAAAAACTTTATGAAAAGAGGCGGAAGGCTTCCCGCGCCTGTCACCAGCCTCAGAAACTAACCTACCATTTTATCTAAAAAGTTAAACTTGTAATACTTTCAATGATGTGTAACAGTAATCGCTTTTGCCAGCCCTGGCAGGTTTTGAGAAAAGCCTCGCCGATTCGAGCGGGCATGGTGTCCGCTGAGCCAGCCTGGAGTCTTCGGCACTGAAATAGTTTCGCCGCGCGCTACGGTTTAC
>CAKKRB010000218.1 GCA_919902485.1 Omnitrophica bacterium GWA2_41_15
CCTTTCCAGCACGGCGAAGTGTATGTGACTGACGACGGGGCTGAGACAGATCTGGACCTGGGGCATTACGAGCGTTTTATAAGCGCGAACATGACTCAGGAAAATAATATTACAACAGGCAAAATTTACAATGCCGTAATTACAAAAGAGCGCAGGGGCGATTATCTGGGCGCAACTGTGCAGGTAGTGCCGCATATAACAAATGAAATAATATCGCACATAAAAAAGGTTTCAGCGGGCAAAGATATTGATGTTGTGATATGCGAGATAGGCGGGACCGTAGGCGACATAGAAAGCCTGCCTTTTCTTGAAGCTATCAGGCAATTCAGGCAGCATCTTGGAAGAGGCAATTCAATAAATATACATTTAACGCTTGTACCGTATTTGAAAGCGGCGGAAGAATTGAAAACAAAACCTACGCAGCACAGCGTAGGAAAACTCAGGGAGATAGGCATACAGCCTGATATACTGGTTTGCAGGACTGAAAAGCCTATTTCAAAAAAGATAAAGGAAAAAATCTCGCTTTTCTGCAATGTGGATGAAGACGCTGTAATAGACGCGCCTGACGTCAAAGATATATACGAGATCCCTCTTCTTTTCCAGGAACAAGGGCTTGGGAAGATAATATTGAAACTTCTTGAGATTAGGTACCAGGAAGGCAATCTCAGCGAATGGCGCGAAAAGGTGGTGAAAAGATCTCTGCACCCTACAAAAAAGGTTTCCATTGCGGTTGTCGGGAAATATATTGAACTTAATGACGCGTATAAGTCTATCTATGAGGCGTTAAAGCACGCAGGCATCGCGAATGACGCAAAGGTGAATATTAAAAAGATAGACGCGGAAGAGATTGAGGAGAAGAGCGCTGAAAAATACTTAAAAGACATAGAGGGTATCCTGATCCCGGGCGGATTTGGCAACAGGGGCATAGAAGGCAAGATACAGGCAATAAGATTTGCAAGAGAAAATAATATCCCGTTTTTGGGCATATGCCTTGGCATGCAATGCGCTATTATAGAATTTGCCAGGAATGTCTGCGGTTTGAAAAAAGCAAATTCCACAGAGTTTGACAAAGCTACGCCGTATCCCGTTATAAGCCTTCTTGAAGAGCAAAGAAGAGTAAAGGATATGGGTGGCACAATGAGATTGGGTGTTTATCCCTGCAAGTTGAAAAAAAGCACATTCAGCTTTGAGGCGTATGGAAAAGAAAAGATCTCAGAGCGCCACAGGCACAGGTATGAGTTTGATACGCATTACAGGAGAAACATGGAGAAAGAAGGCCTGGTTATTTCAGGCACTTCTCCTGATCTGAGGCTTGTGGAGATAGTAGAACTGGAAGAACATCCCTGGTTTGTGGCATGCCAGTTCCACCCTGAATTTAAATCAAAACCAGATAACTGCCATCCGCTTTTCAGGGATTTTGTCAGGGCAGCGCTGAATTCTCAAAAGACATGACCATCCAGCTGCGCTATCCGCCGTACGGCGGATAGCGCAGCTGGATGGGTAAAGATATGACAAAAGAGATAAGAATAAAAAATGTAAAAATAGGCGGGAAAAATCCAATGGTCTTGATTGCAGGGCCGTGCGTGATAGAGTCAGAATCGCATGCAATGCGGCATGCAGAAAAGATTAAGAAGATATGCGATAAACTGAAAGCAAGGTTTATTTTTAAATCCAGTTATGACAAGGCAAATCGCTCCAGCATGAAATCTTACAGGGGGCCAGGCATTGGCAAAGGATTGGAGATACTGGAAAAAGTCAGTATAGAATTTGATATTCCTGTGCTGAGCGATGTTCATTGCAGGGTAGAGCTGGACAGGGCAAAAGATGTCCTGGACATAATACAGATACCTGCTTTTTTGTGCAGGCAGACTGATTTTGTTGTAGAAGTTGCAAAGACCAAGAGGATTGTAAATATAAAGAAAGGCCAGTTTTTATCTCCCTGGGATGTAAAAAATATAATAGAGAAGATAGAAGATAGCGGAAATAAAAATATTATTATCACGGAACGGGGAGTCATGTTTGGTTATAACAATCTTGTAAGCGATTTCAGGTCTTTGGAAATAATGCGGGAGTTTGGATATCCTGTTGTGTATGACGCGACTCACAGTGTCCAGCTGCCAGGAGCGGGAGGCTACGCATCAGGCGGAGAAAGAAGATTTGTCGCAGGGCTTTCGCGCGCAGCAGCTGCAATGGGGTGTGACGGGCTTTTTCTGGAAGTCCATGAAAATCCTGATAAAGCGCCTTGCGATGGGCTGAATATGATTACGCTTGAGATGCTGGAAAAATTATTAAAGGACATCAAAAAAATAGATGCTATTGTAAAGTAGGGAAGGGTCATTGACCGTCCCCTACATAGAGGATGAATTTCTGTTCGCCGAACGGAATAGGTTCATATGCTAAAAAAACGCGCTAAAGAAGTTTTAAGAATAGAAGCTGATTCCATAAGGCAGTTGATTTCCCGCATAGACAAAGATTTCGAGAAAGCGGTTGAGCTTATATATGCCTGCAAGGGAAGGGTTGTGGTTACTGGAATGGGCAAGGCCGGGATTATAGGCCAGAAGATCTCTGCAACGCTTGCCTCCACTGGAACGCCTAGTCTGTGGCTTCATTCAGCAGAGGCAATACACGGGGATTTAGGAAGGGTTAAGGAGGAGGATGTTGTAATTGTTATTTCAAACAGTGGGGAAACAGAAGAGGTTGTTGATCTTGTGCCTCTTATAAAAAAGATGGGGTCGGCATTAATAGCAATTACAGGCAATAAAAAGTCAACCCTTGCGAAGAACAGCAATGCAGTGCTGGATGTCTCAATTAAAGTTGAGGCGTGCCCTCTGGGGCTGGCTCCTATGGCAAGCACAACCAGCATGCTTGCAATGGGCGACGCGCTCTGCGCGGCGCTTATGGATAAAAGAAAATTCAAAAAAAGCGATTTTGCGTTTCTGCATCCCGGAGGAAGCCTTGGCAGGCAATTATTGCTTAAAGTGGAAGATATAATGCGAAAATCTTCCGGCAACCCTGTTGTAAAAGAATCCAGGAAAGTTAAGGATGTGCTTTTGGCTATCACAACTGCCAGGGCAGGCAGCGCAACTGTAGTTGATCAAAATGGAAAAGTAAAAGGTATTTTTACAGACGGGGATTTAAGAAGACATTTAGGGGGCGTAGGGGACGGTCGCGACCGTCCCCTACTGGAACGGAAGGTAAAAGATGTTATGACAAAAAATCCAAGGACTCTTAGAAAAGGATGCCTTGCTGTTGAGGCGTTGAGGATTTTGCAGGAGTATAAGATTGACGAAATACCTATAGTTGATGAAAGAGCCCGGGCAATAGGACTGGTGGATGTGCAGGATTTGTTGAAGGCCGGGCTGGTATGATAGAAGAACGCGCTAAAAAAATTAAATTATTAATTCTCGATGTGGATGGCGTATTGACAGACGGCAGAATTATCTATGATAATTTCGGAGACGAGATAAAGTGTTTTAATGTTTACGACGGGTTTGGCATGACGCTTCTTTATAGGTCTGGAATAAAGTCAGTGATTATAACTGCTAAGAAAACAAGGATAGTAGAGAGAAGGGCAAAGGATATGCATGTCGCAAAGGTCTATTCGGATTATATGAAGCTTAAGTTATACGAAAAGGCAATTAAAAAATTCAGGGTAAAAGACGAAGAAGTTTGTTTTATAGGGGATGATTTTATAGATCTACCTGTTTTAAAAAGAGTCGGTTTAAGCATTGCCCCGCCAGAAGCAATAGAAGAAGTCAAAAAGTCCTGCCACTATATAACCAAAAAAAGCGGCGGCAAAGGCGCTGT
>CAKKRB010000219.1 GCA_919902485.1 Omnitrophica bacterium GWA2_41_15
TCAGCCCTCCTAAAACCACTGTATCTCCGTTATTCACAACTATATTTGTGCTCAGATTTCTTGTTGTGAATTTCGGCAGTTTTACCTCTCCGCTGTATTCAAAGGCATTGGCTGTTGCCTCGCTTACTTCAGGATTCAGCGTCAATGCTATCATCTTCTTATCCTTGCCAGCGCTCGGGGTAACATGCAGTAAAATCCCTATAGCCCTTGTTTCAAAGCCCTGCGGCACGTTTACAAAACGCGTTTCTTTTACGCCTTTAACTGTGTCTAAAAAATCTCCATCGCTGTTTAAGTCCTCCTTTACAAGGGTGGGTTCATACCTGGAAGGATACACAAATTCATCTGCTATCTCTATAGTAGCTGTCTGATTATTCAATGTGGTTATCTTAGGCGCGGAAAGCGTCTTAAGATTTGTTTTCTTTTCAAGCGCATGCAGCACTACTGAAAACTGCGGCCTTGTAAGGATCCCCTGATATGTCAGGTTTAATCCTTCGTTAGGCGCACCTGTGAATGTCGAAAATTTAGAACCGGTTGGCGTGCCTATTTGAGTAATTGCGCCATTTTCGGTTCCGCTGACTTCTTGTTTATTTACAGCCCATGGGCTGTCCAAAGAAAGGTTCAAGCCTAATTCGCTTAGATCCGTAATATTTATTTCTACAAACCTCGCTTCTACAAGAATCTGGGTGGCATCCACATCCAGATTGTAAAGTATATCCTCAATGATTTTAAGGTTCGCAGGGGTGTTTGTTATTATCAAAGCGCTTGTCCTCTCGTCCAGATTTATTTTGGAATCAGCAGGCCAGGCTACTGCATTTTCAAGAGTATCCTTTATTGTTTTTATCTTTGATATAGCAGGGCCTCCTCCAAAACCGCCTCTAGCTCCGCCTGTAGAGCCGCTGAATTCAGTAAACATGGCAAGGCCCTGGTCCAGAAAATACATCCTTGTTTCAGGGGATTCGTTCTCCATATTGTCAACCGTATCCACCCATACCGCATTTTTTTCAATCCTGTATATAAGGCTGTTGTTCCTGAAAATATATTTCAAAAGGCTTTCCAGAGGCATGTCCTTTACCTTCATGGTCACTTTCTTTTCTGAAAGTTTTATCCCGCTGCCCGGGATTATATTCACATCCGTAGCCTCTGACAAAAAATCTATCACATAGTCCAGCCCTACATCCATAAAATCCACTGTAACAGGGGTCTTGAGTTTCTTTCTTATCTCAGGTATTTCTACAACAGCGGATTGGTTCGAAGTATCATCGCCCTTGACAGATTTCATCTCATAGGCAAAAGAGGCCTCAGGACTGAAAAAGAAAATCAGGCATAAAAATATGCGGATTAAAAAATCTCTCATTATTTTCATTGTTTTAAAATTTCTTTTTCTATATCTTCTGCGCTGGCAACCTTATCCCGATCTTTATCCATAATATCTGCTGTGACAAATATCAAAAGATTCCTTCTTTCCTTGGAATCAGTGCTCTTCCTGAATAAGCCCCCCACAAAAGGCAGATTGCCTAGAAAAGGCACCTTTGTTTTTACAATAGTGTTTGTCTCTTTTATAAGCCCCCCCAGCACTACAGTCTCTCCGTCTTTTACCATCACGCTTGTGCTCAGATTCCTGGTGGTAAAATTGGGTATGCTGACATTCCCTGAATACGTAAAGCTCCCCGCGTCTTCGCTCACCTCTGGAGTCAGCGCAAGCGTAATAGTCTTTTTGTCAATCCCTACGCTGGGTTTAACGTGCAAAAGTATTCCTACGTTCCTTGTAACAAAATCCTGGGGCACGTTCACCCATTCTGTTTCTCCTGCATCATCAAAATCTCCGTCTCCGTTTATATCGTATTGCACGAGGCTAGCTTCATATCTCGTAGGATATATGTATTCATCCACAACCTCTATGGTAGCTGTCTGGTTATTCAAAGTAGTGATCCTCGGGGCAGACAATGTCTTTACGTTCTGCTTTTCCTGCAAAGCATGCAAGACCGCCTGGAACTGCGGATTGCTCAATATGCCCTGGTAAGTAAGATTAAATCCTTCGTCTGAACGGCTGAAAGTAGAAAAATCCACTCCGCTATTCTGAGCAACGCCATAAACACTCTGCCCTGCCTTATTCTTATCCATGCCCCACAAGCTGTTCAGCTTCCACTCCACGCCTATGTCGTCCAGGTCGCTTACCTTCACTTCCAGGAACCTTGCTTCAATCAAAACCTGAATCGGGGTTATATCCAGGTTGTACAAAAGATTCTCTATGGTTTCCAGGTTGGAAGGAGTATTGCTTACAATAAGAGCGCCTGTCCTTTCATCCAGAGTCAATTTTGAGTCTTTTGGCCACTCTACTGAATTCTCCAGTATATTCTTGACTGTCTTCACTTCTGAAGAATCTGCGGCGGAAGATTTGGATCCGGCTTCTCCTTTTTCTACACTAGAAGAGCTGGACTGCGTTGTAAATTCAGCAAACCTCCCAATGCCCTGATTCAAAAAATACACCCTTGTATCTATCTTCTCATTATCAATTTCGTCTTTTGCAGCCACCCATACAGCGTCTTCTTCTATCCTGTACA
>CAKKRB010000220.1 GCA_919902485.1 Omnitrophica bacterium GWA2_41_15
GGGCAGGCATGTATTGGCAGAGCCCTGCAAATAATTGGGGCGATAAAAAAGGCGGGTTTGACCTGACAGGCGCCACAAAACTCACATTCTGGGCAAGAGGAGCAAAAGGCGGGGAAAGAGTAGAGGAATTCAAGCTTGGCGGCATAACCGGGCTTTATCCTGATTCAGACATAGCAGGGATCGGGCCTGTGATGCTGACCCAGGACTGGAAGAGATATGAAATAGACCTGAGCGGAAAGGATCTGAGCTATATAAGCGGAGGGTTCTGCTGGGCCACGAACATAGATGTAAATCCAGACGGCGCAACGTTTTATCTTGATGATATAAAGTACGAATAATAATGGGCCCTCACCCTGCCCTCTCCCATAAATGGGAGAGGGTTAGGGTGAGAGTTAAATAATATGAAAAAGAAAACTATTCTTACAATTTCTATTTTCTTAGTTTTGCTTATAGCTGGAACTGCGGCTTTTTTAATTTTCTCTAAGATAGGTGCCGGCCCCAGCAAAGTTTATATAAAAACTATCGAAGGAAAACGCTTTCAATTGGTCGCTGGTAACTCGCCGTATATTATTAAAGGTATGGTTTACAACCCTGTGCCGATAGACAAAAACCACGAATATGATTTTTGGAGCGATGCCAGGAAGCCTCATATGGTGGACGGCGAGCTAATGAAAGACGCAGGCGTGAATACTATAAGGGTTTACCAGCCTGGCAGGCATGTAAAATCCACAAAAGATACAATTAGGGATTTGTATAATATATTCGGAATAAGAGTGGCAATGGGGCATTGGCTTGGATTCTGGGAAGACCCTAATTACGCAGACCCTCTTTTCAGGGAAAGAATTAAAAAAGACGTGCTGGATATGGTAAGGACCTATAAAGATGAAAAAGGCATTTTGTTATGGATACTCGGGAATGAAAATAATATATCATTCTCATACGGGCCGCAGGCCGCGAATATCTGGACTACGGACGAGATAGAAAAATTAAACGACCCGTTCTTAAAAAGGCAGGCGAGGGCTAAGTTTTATTATTCTTTTGTAAACGAAGTGGCGAAAGAGATTCACAAAGTAGACCCTAATCATCCTGTTGTGCTTGCTAACGCAGAGCTTACAGACATAGACATAGCAGGGGATGCCACGCCTGATATAGACATACTGGGATGCTCTATATACAGGGGAAAGGCATTCGGTAGTTTTTTCAGAGAGGCCCAGAATAAGTTTAAAAAACCTGTGCTTATAACAGAATTCGGATGTGACAGGTACGATGCGGCTTTAGAAAAAGAAGACCAGAAAATACAGGCTGAATTCATAGAGGCGGAGCTTAAAGAAATACAGAAAAACACATTTAACGGGACAGGCGTTGGGAATTGCATAGGCTGTTTTGTTTTTGAATGGACAGATGAATGGTGGAAGTTTAATGAGAATGACTCTGACAGGTGGAATATTCATGATATTGTTCCGAGCTGGTCTAACGGCGCATATTATTTTGATATAAAAGCTCCGCAGAACCTTAATATAAATGAGGAATGGTGGGGCATATGCGCAATAAAGAAAAAGGTCTCTGGCCTTGACGAACGCATGCCCACTCAGGCATACTTTAAGATAAAGGAGATGTGGAAACAATCAATGATGAAACCCTGAAGGGTTAATTCCGCCATGTCGGAACCCAGCCTTTAGGCTGTAAAAAATTATGAGTAAAAGATTAATATTAAAAATATCATTAATTATTATTTTGTGTGGCTATGTGTCAGTGGTCTGCTATGCGCAAGAGCAGGATATTGCAGAAAGCTTCGGCATGTACAGCAAGGGCATAGACTATTATCATAAAGGTAAGCTGTATGACGCAAAGGAAACCCTTGAACAGGCAGTGAGGCTTGATCCCAGAAACGATGAAGCTCAAGGTTACCTGGATCTGGTGAACGCAGAGATCAGGATGCGCGAAAAGGGAAAACTGGATTTTTACCAGGGCCAGTCAGAGTTTAAAAGAGAATCTACGCAGGTTTCCACCTACGGGGTGGAACAGGTTCCACCCCGTAGGTGGAATGGTCAAGACGAGCCTCAGCCAGAGATGTATGCAGGCGGGGATTCTGATAATCCGGAAGAATATATACAAGAAGAGACCTTCAGCAATAAGGAATATAAACCTGGCAAGATAAGCGGCGAAATAAGATCTTCCATAGGAGTTACTTCAGAGGATTTTATCTGGAAGGATGCAAATGGAGATAAGACAGGAGTTCCTTTTGAGAAAAACTGGAGATATCTGTGGGGCCAGGAGAGGCATAATACATACGATAAAAAGATTTATGACAGCCTAAAGGTAAATTTTGATACAGGCAACAAAACCGGGTTCAATCTTTACGGCCAGATAAAGACAGACCCATGGACATTTGTAGGAACAGAGGATGTGAGGATAGATTCAACTGCAGGCGGAGACTATGCGGATATAAGATTAAAATACTGGTCTGGCACCAGAAGCACGATAAATGAAATCTACAGGACAAACAAAGGTAATATCATAAACCTTAAAGAGATCAAGATAGAACACGGCCATACCACGCCTAATACACCAACAGGCATTACGGATTGGAGCACTGCGTTTACATCTATTCCGACTGATACGGAGATAGACTGGCAGTATATACCGGTAAGAAAATTATGGGTGGATTATGCCAGCGAAGACAAGGCCTTTAATGGAAGAGTATTTTTAATAGCTGATCAGGCGCAAGCGCTGACTTCAGACGATCCTCTAAGGCTTTCAAATAATCATGCATACTGGGAAGAAAGCCCATGGCTTGACGAATATGAGCCGAGCAGGATTTTTTATCCTGACAGCGGTTTAAGGCCTGTGAAACAAGGCAGGTGGATAAGAAGACTATCTTTCTTCTCAAAAGACAGCGATCAAGAACGCCTTACATTTTTACGAGGGCTTTCTATGAATGGAGAGGCGTTTTCAAATTCTACATATAACATGACAGTTGCAACTCCAATGAGTTTATGGGATGATTATGAAAATGTCACCAGCATCCCTGCTGCCTTCAGGATTAAAAGCGAGGTTTTGCCCGAGTTGACATTAGGCTCAACATATGCATTTAAAGGAGGCATGCGTTCAGACAGCTTAGAAGCCCAGAACCATGTGCTTGGTTTTGATGCCAATTACAGCGTCTCTCCGGAATGGAATATTATAGCAGGCTTAGCTGGGAGCGACACAGAGGTGGATGAAGCTAATGGAATGAAGACATCTTATGACGGGGTTGCATACAGTTTGGGAATTTCAAGTGAGGCGTTTAAAACCGGCCTTAAAGCGGTTTATATGGCTCAGGATTTTTATCCAGGGCTTTCAAATTACAGGTATACGAGGCGGGACCAGTTTTATTCCAAGCATATAAGATTTACAGAATTACCCGGGGAAGACCAGGCCATAAGCGTAGGGGATGGGATTGACAGAGGCAGGATAGCAGTAAATTTTAAGACAGAGGCAGATTTTTTTGACGATAATTTGAACGCTAAACTGAATTTCAGGGATGTGCATAAGGATAACGGCAAGAATGTGGAAACTGTTGCGAGACTCGAGTCTACGCTCAAGGCAACGCCGCAGGTGACGTTAAAAGCATTGGGTTCTTATCAGAAACTTCCTAAGACAATAGCAGGTCTTGATCCTTTATATTACGCCAAGAATTCATACGCCTTTACTGATTATTACAGCGAAGATGATAGGTTTATGGAGAATAGCAAAGTTGTTGACGGCAAAGATCCGTCTATCGGAAACATGGGTTTGGGCATAAGATATGATTTCACAGAAAACCTTGCGTGGGAGGGTATATATGAGAGGACAAATGACCCTGATAATAACCCAAGAGGGCTTTTGAATGATTCATATGTTACCACAGAGACAAAGAATGGCATGCTTTTGGATAAGATGGTCCCGTTTTTATATGATCAGGGATTTTTTGACCTGCCGCCTTATGATTATTATGGGATATATAAAACCAGATTTATATACAAGCCGTTCTCAAGGCTTACAGGCATATTAAGCTTTACAAGGAACGAGGATAAACATGCATGGGGCATAGATGATAATATCAACCATATAGGCCTTGAGTTAGATTACGCTCATAATGAGAAATTATCATTTGGTTTTAAATATATCTATTCAAAGGTAATAGATGTGTACAGGCAGAATAAAGGCGAAGGTGTGCATTATGACGGCCACCACAATATTTTCCTGAATATGAATTACGCGATAGATGAGTGCCAGAATTTTATGATGGAATTTGGGGAATTTGTGGGGTATGAGCCGGTTGAAGATTTATCAGCGCCTGCAAAATGGTCTTTGTCAGCCTTGGATACACAGCATATAGTGAGGATGTATTATAATAGGAGATTTTAA
>CAKKRB010000221.1 GCA_919902485.1 Omnitrophica bacterium GWA2_41_15
ATGAAAGAACTGAGCGCGTTAAAAGAGCCTGTTATTGCCCATGTGGGCGGAGATCACGCAGTAGTAGTTACTGGCGTAAAGGATGGATTAGTAAGTGTTATTGAATCAGATGGAAATGAATATAAGGTTCCTGAAGCGAAATTCCAAGAAGAATGGTCAGGTTTTGCATTAGTTCCAGGACTCGCAGATAGGACAGAGCCAGTTCCAAGTGAGGCCTTACCCATAGTAAAAGCCGCTGCCCCAGAAGGTGTTTTTACTGGGGCTGAGCAAATAGCGCCTCCAATACAACCTCCCATACAACCTGGGGCAGAAAATATTGTTTTAGAAAAGATCAAAGAAATTCTGCAGACAAAGGTAAATCAGGCAGTGAATTTAGGAAATTCCTTAGCTATAAATTTTATCCAGGCATGGGGGGGCATAAATAATATACTGGAATTTGTAAAACAACAAAGCTCTAATCTTATTAACTGTGCCATAAAAGCGCTGGACAGATTATTAAAAACCGCAGGCATATATGTAGCCATAGAAGATCTTGCAGCAAAGGCATTAGTGTATGACCTTATGACAGGAGTTATTACCCCAGAATCTTCAAAAATATTAGGCACTTCTTTTTCAGCATTGCAGAAGATTTCTGAAGAAAACGGGCTCGGCCTCAAGCGGTATATGACAACAATTGATGGATTAAAGAATATCACAAGCCCTGTTATTGCCCATATAGGAGTTGACCACGCAGTGCTTGTCCTTGGCGCAGATGATAAAGTAGTCACAATAGTTGAGAGTAACGGCAAGGTGTATGATGTTCCAATAGATATATTTAAAGCTGAGTGGCAGGGTTTGATACTGGCAGAAAGGGCACCTCCTTTAAGAAGGCCGTATATCCCTGCATTATCAGAACTTCCTTCACCAGAACCTTTAAGCCTTTATAAGCCTCCAAAAGAGCCTGAAAAAATACCCTTATCAGCAGAAATACCAATAGAGACAATAATACCACACGAAGATGTAATTGCTACCCAGGAACAAAGCATATTTACAGCGCCTGAATATGAGAAAGGACAATTTTCTCAAAACCTTTTCAGGTTACATGGCCAAGGAGACAAATTATTTAATATTATAACAAGTTTTTCCTTAGACGGCTCTGTGAATTATTCAGAGAGCTGGGTTAATTACCAGTACGATGCAAATGGAATTTTAATTGGCGCAACAGGCGGAGGCAGGACATGGGGAGAAGATGTATTCGGGAATGGCTTTTTCACTGTAAATACAGATACGTATAAGATTATTAACGGCCAGGCAAAGAGGGCACAGGTGCATTCTGTAACAGATTCAACAAATCTGGACGGCTCTCTTACTCATACAGAAGGCGATGTTTATTATGAATATACAGATGGCAGTGAAGATCCAGATACCCTGCCTTCTGAATACATAGACGAGAATGGAAAGGTACTTAAAGGATTATTAAAATCTGCAAGGGGCTCAAGTAAGACCACAGGAGATGATATTTTTGGAGGCACGTTTACAATCGATACAATAGATACATATGCCATAATAGAAGGAGAAGCAAAGGTTGTAAGTTCCCGCTCCGAAACCCAGAGTTTGGATATCTATGGCGCAAAGGTTAAATCAACGTCTACAACTAATTATTTCTATACAGACGGCACAGAAGGGCCTCTGGATCTGCCTGTCAGTTATCTCACAAAGGATAAGAGCGCTATTGACTCAAAATACTTAGATAGTAACGGAAAGGTATTCAATGGCCTTTTAAAGAAGGTAGAGGGCAGTTCTACTTCTCAAGGCGAAGATATATTCGGCGGAACTTATGACACCGCTACTACAAATACTTATGATATCTTTGAGGGCAAGGCAAAGGTTTTAACTGCCAGGACAATTACGAATACACAGAGTATTGATGGCGCAACTTCTACTGCATTAGCTATTGTGAATTATGTGTATTGCACAGCTGATAGTCCTTATAAAGATCCTACTACTGGAAGAGAAGGCATAGGCGTACTTATTGACGCTAATGGCAACAGCGAAGGCAAAGGCGAAGATATATTCGGAAATGAATATGTCACAACCTCTGTTGAGGAATATGATATTTTTGGAGGCTCTCCAAAGATAGTAGATGTAAATACAGTTACAAATTCTCTGGATCCATTTGGTGCTTATACAGAAAATAAGCAAATTACAGAATATGTCTATAAGAGCGGGCTTGAGACATTGGTTATAAATGGCAGAGAAAGAAAAATTATAGGCAGGATTGACCAGGTAAGGGTGCGCACAAGCGTGAAAGGAAACGATATATACGGCGGAGAATGGGATACTGTGCAGGAAGGTAATTATGTTACAAAATATATATTAGGCACATATGACGGCATAGAAGGTTTTATAGCAAATCTTTCAGATGTTTCAGCTGATCAAAGGGACTTAATAACAAGAGGCGCTGATATATTTGGAAATATAACTGAAACAGTTACGCACAATGTTTATGGCATATTTGAAGGCAGGGTTTATGTAACAGAGTCAACAGCCACTACTACTAATATTGATATATTCGGCTCTATTTCAAAGACAATTACAGAAACGCATAATGAATATAGACAGAATGTAAGGTTGAAGAAAGGTGCTGATGGCAAATGGCGCGAATTAGCGGCAAATAGCCCTGAGACGCCTGATAAGCTGGTAAAAAGGCTTTTCTGGAAAGTGGTTACAACTACGAGCGTTGAAGGCGATGATATCTTCGGAGCTACATGGCATACTACTCAGCCAAGCCAATTGGTACAGGAATATGTGCTTGACCCAAATACAGGTTACTATGGTTATTCAACAGATGATCTTACCACTACTATGATAAGCGAGGGCGAAGATATCTTTGGGAATAAAACATCTACCACTACCACAAATTATTATACCTATAAGATAAATGGAAAGAATATAGGTAAGCCAAACGTTTATAAGTCTAATACGCTTACTGAATCTGCTGATATCTTTGGCGCTATTACAAAGAATACTTCAACTACCGAGTATTTATATGTGCAGGATGGCGCAAGCTATTTAATAAAAGACAGAGAAAGGATAGTGAAATTCCGCTTAGATAAGGTTATAACCACCAATGAATCAGAGGGCGAGGATATTTTTGGAGGACATTGGTCCACTGTTCAGCCTGCAACATATACCCAGCAGTATGTTTATAGCTCAGAGAAAAAGGCCTTTATATTTTTTATAGATGATTATACAACTACAATGGTGACAGAGGGCGAAGATATATTTGGCATTAAAACAAAAACCACAGCCATAACCTATTACTCCTATAAGATAAACAACGAGAATGTAGGCAAACCATATGTAACTAAGTCAATTTCCAATACTGAATCAATTGACATACTGGGTAATTTTACAAATACTTCAACAACTACAATATATGATTATGTAAAAGACGGCGCATCTTATGTAATAGGAGGGGTAGAGAGAAAGGTTAATTATAGATTAGATAAGATAGTTACTACCACCTTTCAGGAAGGAGAGGATATATTCGGAGGAACCTGGAAGACAATTACTCCTACTGTTATCACCCTTGACTACTCATTTAAGAAATGGGCTGATAAAGATGTATGGGGTTATGATATTAACAGCATAGACGCAATGCAGAATGGCGCTAAGTTTATAGTAACAAGTTCTGCAGAAGGCGAAGATATCTTCGGAAATAAAACTATTACAAATACTCTTACAACATATATGATCTATCAGGGTAAGTATGTAGTTGATCATGTATCTTCAGAAACTACAAGCCAGGATATTCTTGGTAGCGATGTAAAAACAATTACAAGCACAGATTATGCTTATGGCAAGGTTACATGGAGAGGAGGAGAT
>CAKKRB010000222.1 GCA_919902485.1 Omnitrophica bacterium GWA2_41_15
TTTTTTAGCTATCTTTATTATGTCGTCAAAATATTCATAGAAAGGATTTTCTTTTCTATTCACTATCATCCACTCTGCGAGAAAAGATCCGCCCCTTGATACTATGCTTATAAGGCGTTTCTGTTTTTTAATTCTTGAAATCACATCCTGCGTTATGCCGCAGTGAATGGTAAAAAAATCAACCCCTTCCGATGCCTGGGATTCCAGAATTTCTAGTATATCTTTTGGGGCAATGCGCGACATATTCCCTTTTTTGCCGGCCACTGTAATGGCTATTTCATAAATAGGAACAGTGCCGAGCGGGACCGTAGAATTTTTTAAAATAGCCCTGCGTATTTTTTTTATATCCCCGCCTGTGCTGAGGTCCATTACAGCGTCTGCGCCTGCGCCTATAGCAGCGCGCATTTTTCTAAGTTCTTTTTTTATATCATTGCTGTCTTTTGAGGTGCCTATGTTTGCGTTTACTTTGATGCGTAAACCTTCGCCTACTGCGCAGGGGTTTATTTTCCTTTTCGCATTTTTTATAAGAACAATTCTCCCGTCTTTTATGCGGCTTTTTAACAGCTCAACAGGCATGCCTTCATTCTTTGAAACATACCGCATTTCAGGGGATATCTTGTTTAGCTTTGCAAGTTCTATCTGTGTCATAGTACCTCAAGACCAGGTCTTGTTATCTCTTGTAGTAACTTTTTCGTTAAGCGCGCCTCTGTCTGTTACAAGATATAAGCCTAGTTTTTTTAACAATTCTTTTTTCAACATCGTATGCGCTGAATCTCAGCTTTCTGTACCCGCGGCTTACTTTTTCATCTATTATTTTGAAACACTCCTCAAGGACTCTCAGCGATTCTTTTACGCGCTCTACGTTGGACATAAAAACATCTGAAATATCTATGCCGGGTGTTGTTTTAAAATCCAGGAATTTTGTTTTGTCGCTTTCGGTATTCCTGTTTAATAAAAGTTTTTTCAGGGATACCTTATCTGAATTAATAATAAGGCTTGTCGCCGCATGCCTTATCTTTTTCAAAGACTCGGTTGATCGCTTGTCGCATATCGCAAATCTTACTACATCCTCGCAAACCCTTAACCCCTCGCGCGTCCTGTTTAAATTTGCGTCTATAATCTGTAAAAGTTTATCTTGATAAAGCATAGGTTATTTTTCGCCCAGACCAGCAGGGCGAGAGGCCTTTTTGACGCGAGCGGGCACGGTGTCCTGCAAGCAGACTGGGGCCGTTCGGCACAGAAATGCTTTTGGGGCGCACTACGGTTTACGGCTCGG
>CAKKRB010000223.1 GCA_919902485.1 Omnitrophica bacterium GWA2_41_15
GCGCCTTCTTCTCTTGTTCTTTCCACGATGCCGCTAAACGTAGAATCATAATCAGTAATAAGAAGCACCCTTGATATCCTCCATCCGGTTTCAGACACTCTGCCTGCAAGTCCGTTGCCACTTATGACAATCATGCCCTTTTCAATATTGTCTTTTTTGCCCCTGTCAATAATAACCGTGTCGTTCAGGCCTGAAGGATCCCTTGCTATCACAAGGCTTGGAATAAATTTACGCCTGCCCGGTTCTTTGAAATCAAGGAGCTTTTTGAGCCTTTCATTTTCCAGCCTTGCCTCTCTTGAACTTAACAATTCTTTTTCAAGGCTGGCCGCATTGTCCCTGAGGAATTTGTTTTCCCTTTCCATCTCCGCAAACCTCGCAACATCCCTCAATACATAGACAGAGCCTGAAACAATCTTTAATGGAACGCGGAATATATCCAGGGTTTTTATTCTGAAGTCAGACGAGAAAATCTGGGAGAGTAAAATTATAGCAGCTATAAAAATCAGGACTGCTGTTATAGGAAGGTTTTTCTCTGGTTTTATCACTTATACACATTGCGAGAGGAGCGAAGGACGAAGCAATCTCAAAACTCCATTTTAGAGCGCACTGTAACTTTTCTCAGATATTTTATCTCACTCAATACTTTGCCTGTGCCAAGGGCTACCGCTGTAGTCGGGTCCTCTGCGATATGGACAGGTAGTCCTGTCTCCTCGCTTATCAGTTTATCAATGCCCCTCAGCAGGGAACTCCCGCCAGCCAGCACTATTCCCCTCTCAATCAGATCTGCGGAAAGTTCAGGCGGAGTTCTTTCAAGAGTCATCCTGGTTGCTTCAAGTATTGCTGAAACAGGGCCTGCTATCGCCTCTCTTATCTCTTCGGAAGAGATTGTAATCGTCTTTGGAAGCCCTGCTACAAGGTCTCTGCCGCGGACCTCCATTGTCAATTCCTGCTCCAAAGGATAGGCCGAGCCTATCTTTATTTTAATATCTTCTGCTGTGCGTTCTCCTATCATAAGATTATAGGTCTTCTTGAGATGCTCTATAATGGCTTCGTCCAGCTCGTCTCCGCCTATTCTTATCGAACGGGAGAAAACTATCCCTGCGAGAGATATAACCGCTATCTCTGTTGTGCCGCCTCCTATATCAATAATCATATTTCCAGCAGGCTCTTCTATGGGAAGGCCTACGCCTATCGCAGCTGCTATAGGCTCTTCTATCAGATAAACTTCGCGCGCGCCGGCATGCTCCGCAGAATCCTTAACAGCGCGCTTTTCAACCTCTGTTATGCCGGAAGGTATTGCAATAACCATCCTGGGCCTTACAAAAACTTTTCTATTGTGGATCTTTTTTATAAAATACCTGAGCATATCTTCTGTGATTTCGAAATCCGCGATAACGCCGTCCTTCATAGG
>CAKKRB010000224.1 GCA_919902485.1 Omnitrophica bacterium GWA2_41_15
ATCTTTGCTTATGGCCTCCGCCTATCCATCTGGACGTGACCCTGCCCTGGAAATTTCTGCCGCCTGTTTTTTTCAAAGGCTCTGTAAGGGATTTTTCAGGCCTATTGGTTGTAATCTCCTCAAAATCAGAAAGAGCTGTCCATCTTAATCCCGGAGACCTTGGTTTATATTGCTTGATTCCCATGTTTAATGACTTATGACTTATGTTGTTGCTACATTTATTTTATCGCCGGCTTTAAGCGTTACTACTGCTTTTTTCCAGTCAGGCGATTTGCCTTCTTTATATCTTACGCGCCTCCACTTGCCCTGTACTTTCATAGTGTTTACTTTCTTAACAGTAACATTGTATATTTCTTCTACTGCCTGTTTTATCTGTATCTTGTTTGCGTCTCTCGCGACATGAAAAATATATTTACTGTCAGGCATCATCTGGCTGCCTTTTTCAGTCCTTAATATATGTTTTACTACGTCGTATGATGTTTTCATTGCTTCAGCCTTTTCACAATAGCGTCGTGCGTGTCCTTTGAAAAAAGAATCTTTGAATTAGACAGCACGTCGTATGTATTGAAATCCACGCAGCGTTTAATAGTAAGATTTTCTATATTCCTGCAGGACTTTATCACGCTTTCATTGCTGTTTGCGTATAAAAATAAAACCCTGCTCTTGTATGCCTTTAAAGACGAGAGAAGCCTGGCAATCTCGCTGGTCTTGGGCTGTTTCATGTCAGGGTCTTTTTCAATAACCAGTATTTCATCGTCTTTTAATTTTGCGCTCAAACTTGATATCAGGGCAATCCTTTTTGTCTTTTTTGGCATGTCATAGCCAAAATCCCTGGGCACAGGGCCGAATATGATTCCGCCGTGCCTCCACAGAGGAGACCTTATTGAACCTGACCTTGCGCGTCCGGTTCCTTTCTGCCTCCACGGCTTCTTGCCTCCGCCTCTCACGAGCCCTTTTGTCTTTGTGGCTGCATTCCCCTGCCTGGCATTAGCCCTGTACATCATAATAATTTCATGCAAAAGCGGCTTATTAACCTTTGCATTAAACACGTCAGGATCCAGTTTGAATTTCTCTACTTTTTTGCCTGAAAGGCTGTAGACATCTACTTCAGGTATTTCTGTATTTTCAATTTTTTCTTTTTTTGTCTTTGGCATATTTTATCAGTAGGGGAGGGTTTTAAACCCTCCCCTACAGTTCATCTTTTTTTTGCTGTCTTTATTTCCAAATACCCGTTGCGGCAGCCCGGCACGCTACCCTTAATAAGCAATATATTCTTATCCTTCATTACCTTTACTACTTCAAGGCTCTGCATGGTCTTTCTCTCGTTTCCCATGTGGCCTGGGAATCTCTTGCCCCTGGGAACGTCTTTGCGGCATCCCCTTCCGCCTGCCTGCGAACCTATGCCTCCTGGCGCGCGGTGGAACATTGAACCATGGCCTCCTGGGCCGCCTTTAAAATTATGGCGTTTTACAACTCCCTGAAAACCTCTGCCTATGGAAGTTCCCGATACATCCACAAAATCTTTTTCCTTGAAAATATCTACTGTTATCTGCTGCCCGACAGCAACTTTATCCTTGGCATCAAAAGGTATCTCTCTCACGAACACGTTTGGCTTCTGGTTTATCTTTTTATAAAATCCCATTTGTGGCTTTTTGGTTCTTTTTTCTTTCTTCTCGCCGAAACCAAGTCTTACTTTTTTCTCAGAAACATCAAGGACAGTGCACGGGCCTGCCTCAACAACCGTAACAGGTACATACGCGCCCTGGTCGCTAAAAATCTGAGTCATGCCTATTTTTTTACCTAATAATCCTACTTTCATAGCTCATTTCTTCCGTTATTATTTTATTTCTACGTCTACGCCTGCTGGTAAATCCAGCTTCCTCAGCGCATCTATTGTCTTTGCGGTAGGGCCTATAATATCTATCAGCCTTTTGTGCGTCTTCATCTGAAACTGTTCCCTGGATTTTTTATCTACATGAGGGGACCTCAATACCGTAATTATCTCTCTTCTTGTAGGCAGCGGCACAGGGCCTGAAACCATTGCGCCTGTGCGCTTGGCAGTGTCTACTATTTCCAGGGCAGACTGATCTATAAGCTTGTGATCATACCCCTGCAGTTTTATTCTTATCCTTTGTTCCTGTCCCATTACGCTATTATCTCCGACACAACCCCTGCGCCTACTGTATGGCCGCCTTCGC
>CAKKRB010000225.1 GCA_919902485.1 Omnitrophica bacterium GWA2_41_15
CTAAAAGCCATTTCAAGAAAATTCTTCAGCCTCCTGGACCTTGTAGGATGCCTGAGTTTCCTCAATGCCTTTGCCTCTATCTGCCTGACTCTTTCTCTGGTCACATTAAAGATACTGCCCACCTCTTCAAGCGTCCTTGGATAACCATCGCCTATACCGAATCTCAGCCTCAATACCCTCTTTTCTCTTTCTGTAAGGGTATTAAGAATGTTATCCATCTCTTCTTTTAAAATTGTATACGCAGTGGCGTTTGCAGGCGATACAGCTCTCTTGTCTTCTATAAAATCTCCAAAATTAGTATCTCCTTCGTCGCCTATAGGCGTCTGCAGGGAAATAGGCTCCTGGGCAATTTTAAGTATACTTCTGACTTTTTCAACGCTCATCCTCATCTCATGAGCTATTTCTTCCGCAGCAGGTTCCTTGCCGTTTTCCTGCACCAGTATCCTGGAAACCCTTATGAGCTTATTTATAGTCTCTGTCATATGCACGGGTATCCTGATAGTGCGGGCCTGATCAGCTATTGACCGCGTAACCGCCTGCCTGATCCACCACGTGGCATATGTAGAAAATTTATAGCCGCGCCTGTATTCAAACTTCTCAACGGCCTTCATCAGGCCTATGTTGCCTTCCTGGATAAGGTCCAGGAAAGAAAGGCCCCTGTTGGTATATTTTTTAGCGATACTCACGACAAGCCTGAGGTTCGCTTCAACCATTGCCTTTTTTACTTTGTTAAATCTTAACGCCTTTTTTCTTATAACCGCGTACTCTTTCTTTATATCGTCTATTTTTGCGCCAAACCTGGATTCTATGTCTTTTTTTCTTTTCTCAAAAGACTTTATGCTGCCCTTTATCCTGCGCCTTCTCATCCTCTGGATCTCTTTATCTATATTGTCCATTTCAGATATGGCCATCTTGATACCGTTAGCCATATCGTCTACGATAGAAATACAGAGATTAAACTCAAGACAAAGTTCCATTATATTAGAGCCTTTTCTTGCAGCCCTTATCCTTCGGACAAGCCCTGAGATCTTTTTAAATACCAGTTCTTCTGTCTTAAGTTTCGGCTCTTCCTTTATAATTTCTTCTATATTAACGCTTCTGGTCAGGATCCTGTTAGCAAGAGCGAGTACTTCATCCTTTACAAAAGGCGAACTCAGTATAGCTCTCTTATATTCCTCTTCTGCCTTTTCTATCTCCTGCGCAAGCCTTATCTCATCCTGCCTGGAAAGAAGAGGTATCTGGCCCATCTGCCTGAGGTACATCTTTACAGGATCTTCTATGCCTATATCAACAACTACCTCGCGCTGTTCAGCAGGCTCTGCAGCAACATGTCTTTCAGTATTAAACGGCTGCTTATTTTCCGCTCCATCTTCTTCCTTAGCTGCGGACTTAAGCTCTTCTTCTGAATCAACTATTTCTATATTCTCTTTCTCCAGGATAGCAAGGACTTTTTCTATCTGCTCGGAAGAGACAATTTCTTCAGGAAGAAAGTCATTTATCTCTTCATAAGTAAGATGCCCTTTTTTCCTGCCGAGCGCAACCAGTTTATCAAACTGGCTCTCCAGGATTGGAACCTTCTTGCCCTTTGTTTCTTTTTTCATGTTTAAAGCCCCCTCTTTATAAGTTGGTTAAATTCCCCTACAAGTCGTTTTTCCTCTTGTTCGTAACCGCTTTTCTGCGCTACATGAATCCTGCTCTGTATATCCTTAAGCAGGGCATTCTTGTTATCCCTCTTTATAGTCATTATACAATCTGAAACATTCTTATCCTTATCTCTCATATCCACTTCTTCGCTTACTATACAGGATATTACATTCTGCGGAACTCTTTCTCCCAGGCAATTTATAAGTTTTGTTATATCTACAGCGCCGTCCTCTGAGTCAATTGAAAAAAGCGCTTCAGCTATATTTTTAATATCCTGACTCTTGAAATCCGCAAGGCTTAATTCACCCCTGACTATCTTTACGATATTAATATCCTCCATCATCAGCTTTGCGAGTATCTTTTCTGCAGGAGCAATATCTATTTTCTTCCTTGCCTGCCCCGCATCTGAGCGAAGCGAATGGTGCGGGGTCCCTTTTATTTTCTTCAACTCTTCCCACACAGCATCCTCTTTCACAGAAAGCTCCTGCGCAAGAAGCCTTATATACTCTGCCCTCACAATCGCATTCTTGACCCTGTGAATAGTGGAAAGCATCTCTTTTATGATCTCTGCCTTTGATTCAGGCTCTGTATTATCAAACCTGTTTTTCATTATGTCCAGCTTATAGGTAAAAAGGCTTTTTGATTTTTTTATTGCCTCGTCAAACTTCTCCCTGCCGAATTTCCTTAAAAAACTATCCGGGTCATAGCTTGCCTCCAGCGTGGCTATTTTCACATTCATGCCTTCTTCAAGGAATAAATCCAGGCCCCTTAATGATGCCATCTCGCCTGCCTGGTCCGCATCGTAAAGCATCACGACGTTATGCGTGTATCTTTTAAGAAGCCTTATTTGTTCCACAGTCAGCGCGGTCCCGAGAGAGGCTATTGTATTATTCACGCCATGCTGGTGGCATGTTATTACGTCAAGATACCCTTCGGTTATTATCGCGAAATTTCTTTCTTTTATACCGGCCTTTGCAAAATTAAGGCCGTATAAATGCTGGCCTTTTTTATAAACAACTGTCTCGGGGGAATTGATGTATTTCGGCAAAGAATCGTCCATGACTCTCGCTCCAAAACCAATTACCCTGTCCCTCGCGTCAAATATGGGAAATACAATCCTGTTCCTGAAAAGATCGTAACAGGAACTTTCTTTTCCTTTTATGATCAATCCTGCCTTAAAAATCGTGTCCTGCTTTACCCCTCTTCCTGACAAATAATCCAGAAGGCCCTTCCATGAAGAATCCGCATATCCAAGCCTGAATTTTTTTACTATGGAAGCTTCCAGGCCTCTCTTTGCTATATACCGTTTTGGTTCTCCCCCTACAAGAAGATTGGAATAATAATTTGCCGCAATGTCATTTACTGTGTACACCGCGCTGACAATAGAGCTATCCGGATCATCGTGACCCTTATATTCAGGCAGCTTTACGCCTGTCTTCTCAGCCAGCATCCTTACCGCATCAATAAAATCCACCTTCTCGTATTCCTTTATAAAATTAAACGCATTGCCCCCTGAGTTGCACCCGAAACAATGGTATATCTGTTTATCAGGGCTGACTACGAAAGAAGGCGTTTTCTCGTGATGAAAAGGACAGCATGCCTTAAAATTCCTGCCTGCCGGTTTCAATGAGATATAGCCGGATATTATCTCAACTATGTCGCATTTGTCCTGAATCTCGTTTAATATATTTTCCGGTATCTTGCCCATTTATTTTTTCCTTGAAAATCTCTTAAATCCCGAGCATGTCAATATCTTGAATTTTCCTTTTTTCTCAAGCTCATCCAGCATGATATTCAGGCCTACATTATCGCTTGCAATATGGCCTGCAATCACCACGTTCATATGTTCTTCCTTAGCCTTTTTAAAATGATCCTCGCTTAGATGCATGCATACCAGCGTAGAGACGCCTGCCTCTGAAAGTTTTTTAAATATATCCTTTGACCCTTCTGTTCCGCCTGTCATATCTACAAAAATCTTTCCTGTCTTGCTGGAATTGTCGCCTTTTATAATCCTTGGGCCTGCGTTTTCTTTAGCTGCCGCGCTGTATTCAGGCATATCTCTTAATATATCTATTATCTCGCCCAGGGTATTGGGTTTTTTCCTGTCCATTAAACTCTGTAAATAAGTAACTACGCAGTTATCGGCAGGCGTATGGCAGCTCATGAAATTAATATCCAAGAGCCTCGCGGCATCAACAG
>CAKKRB010000226.1 GCA_919902485.1 Omnitrophica bacterium GWA2_41_15
AAAAGAAAATCCTTTCTATGAATATTTTGACGACATAATAAAGATAGCTAAAAAATATGATGTAACACTGAGTCTCGGGGATGGTTTAAGGCCTGGTTCGGTTGCAGACGCAACAGACAGGCCTCAGGTGCAGGAGTTGATTATACTCGGGGAATTGGCTGACAGGGCAAGAAAAAATAATGTCCAGGTAATAATAGAAGGCCCGGGACATGTGCCGCTTGATCAGGTAGAGGCAAATATGATTTTACAGAAAAGATTATGCAACAATGCGCCATTTTATGTGCTTGGCCCGCTTGTAACAGATATTGCTCCGGGATACGACCATATAACAGGCGCTATAGGCGGCGCATTGGCAGGGTTTTACGGCGCAGATTTCCTGTGCTGTGTAACCCCTTCGGAGCACCTTAGCATACCAGACGAAGAGGATGTAAAAAATGGCGTTATAGCCTCCAGAATAGCAGGCCATGCAGCTGATATAGCAAAACACCTGCCAGGCGCCATGGCCTGGGACAGAGACATGTCAAAGCTCAGGGTTAAAAGAGACTGGAAAGGCCAGATAAAAAAATCCATAGACCCTGCTAAAGCAGCGCAGTACAGAAAATCCTCAGGTATTGGTAAAAATAAAGACGTTTGCACAATGTGCAGCGACTATTGTTCCATGAAACTCATGGAGCAATACTTTAAATAGGGTAGGGGAGGTCGCGACCTCCCCTACAATAATGTATGGAACAAATTCTTGCTATAGGTTCGGTGGCGCTTGATACCATTACGTCTCCTGCAGGACATTCAAAGGAGATACTCGGCGGTTCAGCCACTTATTTTTCAATAAGCGCAAGCTTCTTCAGCCATGTAAATCTGGTTGCCACGGTCGGGAAAGATTTTCCTGAAAAGCACAGAAAGACCATAGAATCCTTTGGCATTGACCTTAGCGGCCTGGAGGTAAAAGAAGGCAAGACCTTTAGATGGGAAGGTTCTTATGTACAGGATCTCAACTGCGCCCAGACAATCAATACCCAGTTAAATGTATTTGCAGAATTTAAACCGTGTTTGCCTAGAGGATACGAAAAGAGTAAATACATTTTTCTGGCAAATATCGATCCTGACCTGCAGGCATTTATACTGAAAAGATTTTCCGGCAAAAGGTTTATAGGCTGTGATTCCATGAACCACTGGATCAAAAATAAAAACAAAGCCCTTAAAAATACTATCAGCAAAACCTCTATAATATTTTTGAATGACATGGAAGCAAAAATGCTTTCAGGAGAATCGAATATATTAAAAGCCGGAAAATATCTTTTATCTCTTGGTCCGGAATTCGCAGTGGTTAAAAGAGGTGAATACGGGGCAATACTTTTTTCTAAAAAGTTTATCTTTATGGCCCCTGCGTATTTGCTGGAAGAGGTGAAAGACCCTACTGGCGCAGGCGATACGTTTGCAGGCGGGTTTATGGGCCATCTGGCAAAAATAGACAAAATAAATCAAGGTACTCTAAAAAATGCGCTTTTGTGGGGAACTACAATGGCGTCGTTTACTGTGGAAGATTTCAGCGTGAATAGGTTTTTAAAAATAACAAAAAAGGATATTAATAAAAGATACGAGGATCTTAATAAAATAATAGGATTGTGAAGCTCCACGGCTTTATGGTTCGACTCCGCTCACCATCTTTCGAATCATCCTGAGCTTGTCGAAGGACAGCCGTGGCTTCTTTTCCTACGGGGTTCCGTGGAGCGGAACCCCGCACCGAAAGCCATTCATCCACGTGTTTACACCCGTGGCTTTCTGGTGCGCGGGTAAAATTATAAACTTGAAGGTACTTCGACAGCTAAAATGCTCGCTTTGCTCGTATTTTTTAACGCTGCCTCAGTATGAAATTTGCTTCGCAAATTTCGCGGGTGTAGTTCAATGGTAGAACACGAGCTTCCCAAGCTCGCAGCGTGGGTTCGATTCCCATCACCCGCTCCATGAACCGCTCGCTAAGAATGAGTGGTAAATATAGTTTTCGCTCGGGTTCATGGCATGCCCCATATATAGGTGGTTCATGAGCCCTGTACCGGAGCGAAGTATATAACATAAATACATATCTTAGCGACTGGTGCGGGGCCAGAACTAGGAAAGATCTATGCCAAACGATAGAGAAGAAATATTAAATACGCTTATACGCAGGGTGAATTCTTTCACAGACGGCTACAGGCAGAATATAGCTATTTTCGGAGAACCCTGCATAGGTAAGACAAGGCTTGTAAAGGATTTATTTGCCTCAGAATCTTTAAAAAAAGACGGCATTATTCCCATATATCTGGAGATAAAAATAGAACCTTTTGAATTCTGTGCAAAAAGATTTATAAAATCCGTCCTGTCCCAGCTCGTAAAATCAGACCCTCTTTTGACATCCCCGCAGGATACAGTGCTTTTAATAGAGGACCTGACAAGGGATTACCCTAAGACAGCCCAGGTCTGCATAAGGGTAATGCAGGACATGGAGAGGTCCAGGCCTGATGAGGCATTTTCTTTTATGCTGGATATCCCCAGCATGCTCTGCGAGGAAACAAAGAAACGCTGCGTGCTTATACTTGACGAATTTCATAATCTGGACAATTTTACGCTTAAAAATCCTTTCGGGATCATTGCAAAAAAGATCATGATACAGAAGGATACGATGTATATGCTGATCAGTTCCAGGACTACATTTTCCCTGCGCCTTGTGAATGAAAAACTGGCGCTTTTATTCGGCAATTTTGAGAAGTTTTTCTTAAAGCCTTTTGATGCCCAGGCCAGCAGAAAATTTTTGCATGATAACATAAAAGGCATAACGCTTCCGCAGGTGCATCTGGATTTCATAGCCTCGTTCACCGGAAACAGGCCTTTTTACATGCAATCAATATGCGATGAGATAGAAAGGGCCGTGTTTTCTAAAAGGATAAACCCTGACAGCCATCTCGGGCTTATAGAACATTCCTTTCTGGAAGCGATTTTCAGGAAAAACGGCGTATTGAACCAGTATTTCTACAACCTTCTTTTCAAAATATCAGACGGCAAGCTTTTGTCTAAATCAATAGCCGTCCTCATAGTGCTGTCTTCGGAAAACAAAAAGCAGAATGACATATCAAAGGTATCCAGGCTTCAATCAGGAGAGGTGTCCAGGATATTGAATATTATGATTGAACTGGATATAATTGCGCGCAACGGCGCCTTTTACAGGTTCAAAGACAGGCTTTTCAGGTTCTGGCTCAAGTCTGTCTACATGAAAAGGATAGCGTCTTTCAGTATGGACGAACAGATGGAAGAAACTCTCTTTAAAAAAGATATTCACAATAGATTCAATACATTCAGCCAGGAGTTCGAGAAAGAGCTTTCTTCCAGGATGATGGAGCTCTTTAAGCTGTTTAAAAATGACATAATACAGTTGAATGGTAAAAAGCATAAATTCATCTCATTTGCAAATGTGGAAAAATTTGAAGACCAGGACAAGGACTATTCTTCAATCCTGGCAACCAGCGGAAGGCAGAAATGGCGGTTCATAATTAAAAAAGAAAATATCACTGAAAACGAAATGCTTGAGATAATAAAAAATAATCGGGAGCAGAAGAAAGATGCAAAAATCAACAGGAATGTGGTAATAGCTTTTTCAGGAGTGAACGAGAACGCATACCTTATGGCAAAAGAAGCAAAGTTCTGGACGTGGAACCTTGAAGACCTTAACGTGCTTATGGAGCTATACGGTAAACCGCATATATTTTATTGAGGATTGCTATGAAAATAGGCGTCGTATCTGATACTCACTTATCAGGAAACAGCTGCGAGCTGCCAGCTGAGTTAATAAAAAACATGGGGGATTGCAGCCTGATAATTCACGCAGGAGACCTTGTAAGCAAATGCGTGCTTGAGTCGCTGGAAAAGATATCAAAGGTTGAGGCTGTGCGTGGGAATATGGATGACCACAACGTGAGCCAGGCGTTAAAAAATAAAAAAATCCTGGATATAGCCGGCAAAAAAATATGCGTGATGCATGGATACGGCCATCCTGACGGCCTGGTGGATATTTTAAAAAATGAATTCTTCTCAAAGAAACCTGATATAATAGTATTCGGCCATTCTCATGTGCCTAAGAACGAATACATAGAAGGGGTGCTGTTTTTTAACCCGGGGAGCGTTACAGATACTGTATATGCCCCTTATCGTTCATATGGCATAATTGAAATAGATAAAGACGGGAAAGTAAATGCTGAGATACATAAATTATAACTATGAATAAATTATGGGCTCCATGGAGAAATGTTTTTATAAAAGTTAAAAAAATAAAAGGCTGCATATTCTGCGTTAAAGGCAAAAAAGATAAAAACCTGTTTATCGTAAAAAGATCCAGGCATTCGTTTGCCATGCTGAATATATACCCTTATAATAACGGCCATATCATGGTATCGCCTTTCAGGCATGCGAAGGATTTAAAAATATTGAATGATAAAGAACTTCTGGATATAATAAAGCTTACAAGAGACATGCAGGTATTGCTTGAAAAAAAGCTTAAACCACACGGTTTTAATATAGGCATAAACACAGGCAAAGCAGCTGGGGCAGGATATAAAGACCACCTGCATATACATATAGTCCCCAGGTGGAGAGGCGACACCAATTTTATGCCGGTTATTGCGGATACAAAAGTAATGCCTGAGTCATTGAAAGAATTATACAAGCTTCTTTGTTAATTCACAAAACAAGTCATACTCGTTTTGTGAATTAACGGCATCTGCGGCAGGGTCAGCCAGAAGAGAAAAATAGAATGATTACCAGAAAAGACATAGAAAAAAGAGAATGCGCTTTGCTGGCGACTTACGCCATGCATTCCACGGACACAAAAGGCAGAAAACATCCCGAGCCTGAACCTGAATACAGATCTGTGTACCAGAGAGACAGAGACAGGATTATACACAGCACTGCTTTCAGAAGGCTGGAATACAAAACCCAGGTATTTGTAAATCACGAGGGAGATTATTACAGGACAAGGCTTACCCATACAATGGAAGTAAGCCAGATCAGCCGTTCTATTGCAAGAACATTGTCTCTTAATGAAGACCTGGTAGAGGCCATAGCCCTTTCCCATGACATAGGGCATCCGCCTTTTGGCCATGCAGGAGAAGAGAGCCTGAGGATGCTGATGAAAGACAGCGGCGGGTTTGACCACAATCTTCAGGGCTTGAGGGTTGTTGAAGAATTAGAGCAGAGATATCCTGATTTTCCAGGCCTGAATCTTACATGGGAGGTCAGAGAGGGCATCAATAAGCACACAACCATGTTTGACAGGGCAGAAAGACTGAAAGAATTCGAGCCTGATTCTTCGCCTACATTGGAAACGCAGGTTGTAGATGCCGCGGACGAAATTGCCTATGATAATCATGATATAGACGACGGGCTCATGTCAGGACTTATCGATGAGAAGGGACTGCTGGAATTAAAGCTGTGGAAAGATGCTGCCAGGTTTGTAAAAAAGGGGAGGCCTGTGCTTCCTGATAAAATAAGAAAATACCAGATAATAAGAAGGCTTATAGACGCCCAGATAGAAAATCTTGTACACGCGGCTGATAAAAATATAAAGTCCAGCGGTATTAAAAGCGTAGCAGATGTCAGGAAACATAAAAAAAGGCTGGTTAGTTTTTCCGAAGATATGCAGAAAAAGAGAACGGAACTGCGCCAGTTTTTAATGAAAAATCTGTACAGGAATTTCAGGGTGATGCGCATGTCAGATAAGGCAAGAAGGTTTATAGGAGAACTGTTCAATGTATACCTTGAAAAACCAGAGCAGCTGCCGCCTTCGGACCAGAAAAAGATAAGCAGAACAGGAAGACACAGGGCCATCTGCGATTACATAGCAGGCATGACTGACAGGTATGCCCTGGACGAGTATAAAAAATTATTCGACCCTTATGAACGAGTCTGAAAAAAAAGCAAAATACGAATTTTTGGTAAAGTTTTCGAAAAGCAACTCCATAACCGCTTTTAGAAAACTCTGCTCGAAAGTTCTTAAAAAAAGCAGGTGCGCGTTCCTTGATTCAGACTACAGGCCTGTAAACTTTGTGGGAAAAGAGTGCAATCATTTACGCCTTGGAAAATACCTGGCCAGGCTCAAATCAAGCCCCTTAAGGGAATACATGGTATTTAAGTGCAGCTGCAACAGAGTCTGCCTTTCATTTCCTGTAATACAGGGTTCAAGCGTTTACGGCCATGTTTTATTTATTCATTTAAAAAAAGAGCCCAGAAAAAGCATTATAGACGCTGTTAGAATCTTTATGGACCTGGCGCTTAAAGAATTTCAAAAAGAACAGGAGTTAACCAAGCTGTACGAGACAATCAGGCCCAGGGCAATAGCGCTTTCCACGATACACACCATCCATAGGCTTTTAAGCTCAACCCTTAATATGGATGAACTGATAGAACGCATTGCAAGGCTGACCCTTCAGGTTATGAGGTCCAGGCATTGTTCAATAATGCTCCTGGATGAATCAAGAAAATATCTTATCCCGAAGGCCATAATTAACCTGGACAAGGAGATCCCCAAAACAGATCCTCAGTATAAAAAAATAAAGCTCGGTGTTAAGCTGGAAGGAAAGGTCGCAAAAACAGGCAAGGCTGTGTTCGGCCGCAACGTAGTGTGCGTGCCACTTGTAGAAGAAGACGTTATAGGCGTTATAAGCGCCAGGGACAAAACAAATGACGCGCCTTTTGATAAATTTGAACTTGAAATCCTGATAACGCTTGCAGAGCAGGCGGTTATTGCGGTCAAGAACGCTCAGATGTACGAAGAGCAGGAAAAAATGGCTTACGGAAGCATAAAGACGCTGGCCGCGCTTCTGGATTCAAAGTCACCCAACACGTTTACTCATTCTGACCAGTTTGTAAAAATGGTCCTGGCGCTGGCGGAAGCAATGAAACTGCCCAGAGAAGACATCGCAAACCTGCATTACGCGGCTCTTTTGCCAGATACAGGAAAATTCAGCATCCCTGATGAGATATTGAAAAAACCTGGAAGCCTTTCAAGCAAAGAATATGATATTATAAAAAAGCAGCATCTCGAAAGCCTTAAAATAATAGAGCATCTTGAATTTTTAAAACCCGCTATGCCGATCATAAGGCACCATCACGAAAGATACGACGGCGCAGGTTACCCTGACGGCTTAAAAGGAGACAGCATACCGCCGGGGGCCAGGATAATGGCTGTTGCAAATGCATTTGAGGCAATGATATCCGCTAGGCCGTATAAAGGCAAGAAAATAAGCATTAGCCAGGCGATAAAAGAGATAGAAAAAAATAAAGGCACTCAGTTCGACCCTGAAACAGTGGACGCTTTTATAGCAGCTACAAACAATCCTGAATTTGAGAATATAGTCAGGCTATAGAAAATGAATAATATCAAAAGTTTCTTTAAAAATAATACGGCAAAAAAGATACTGCTGTTTTTTAATGAAAATCCTAATTGCATAGATACAGCTAAAGGCATATCTTTATGGATCGGTTCAGATACGGGCCTTACCCAGAAATGCCTGAATCAGCTTGTAAAAGAAGGCGTTTTAACAAGCCATCAGACTGCATCCACCTCTGCCTATGCTTATACTAATAATAAAGCCGTTGTAAAAAATATAGAAAAATATATAAAAAATATTCTATGAACATGAAGCCTCAGGAAAAAACACAGGACGACCTTTTTGGGCAGGCCCAAAACGTAGATAAAAAAATGAGGAGGAAAACCAGATTTCTTCTTCCCAACGTTAAAAACAGCCTCATTATTTCCTATGAAACCATGATTTTCGGTATAATAGGCTTTGTGATGGTATGTATTATATCTTTTTCTCTGGGCGTTGAAAAAGGCCGTTACGATGAAAAACAGAGGCGGATAGTAACATCGGTTTCGCAAATTCAACCAGGACTAAAAAAAGGAGTGTCAAATGTCGCTGCATCCAAGCCTAAAAACATCAAAAGCAGGTAAAAAGCACAGGACTGTGTTAAAAAGATATGAAAGACTGACTGCTTTAAAAGAAAAAGGTATTTTAAAAGAAGATGATTCTGTTTTCGGCATGCCTAAGCTTAAAATTATAAAAATCAAGGTTAAGAAAGAAGTCAAGGAAGAAAAGCCTAAAGAAGGAGAGGCAGTTGTAACAACAGCAGCGCCTGCTCCTGCAGCAGCATCTAAAGCAGCTCCTAAGGCTGAAAAGAAGAAGTAGGGGGGGTTTACCCCCCCCTACATAAGGAGGTTATTATATGCGGTATCTTAAGATCCTGATTATCATTTTTTCATTATTTACCTTAACATCTTATGCGCAGGAAGAGGCTGAAGAAAATTTCCCAAAGATTGGCCATGTGAAAAATGACGGCGCAACAGTGAGGTCAGGAGATAATGTGAATTTTGAAAGCCTCTGCGTTATGTCTAAATCAGACTCTGTTAAGGTAATCGACAGGCGTTACAGCTGGCTTAAAATCCTGCTGCCCAGAAAGGCATTTCTGTATATTAACAAGGATTATGTAGACCTGACTTCTGATGAAAAAGGCGTGGGAATAGTAAACGCTTCAAACGTCAACTTGAGGGCAGGGCCAGGTACAAGGTATTCCATAGTAGGCCAGGCATCCAAACCGGAAAAGATTTCTATCATATCAGAAGATAACGGATGGTATAAAATAGAGCCGCCTTACGGAGCCGCAGGGTGGATATATTCTGACCAGATAACGCTTGTGGAAGAAACAAAAACTCCTGAAACAAAAGAAGTCAGGCAAGAACCTAAGGAAATAAAAAAGACTGCTGAGGTAAAGCATGGACCAGGCTCGACCGTAAGGCTTAACGCCGGTTATCCATCGCCTAAAGGCAACCTGTCCATATCAACCTCAACAAAAAATAATAGATGAATCTGGCATTAAGCCTTTGCATATTCTTCTTTGCGGTCATAATACATGAGTACGCTCATGGATGGGTCGCATGGAAATTGGGCGATTCAACCGCAAGATTTATGGGAAGGCTTACGCTTAACCCACTTGCCCATATTGACCCCATAGGCACAATATTTCTACCGCTATTGCTCCTCATGACACATTCCCCTGTATTATTCGGATGGGCAAAACCAGTGCCTGTGGATTTCTTTAATTTAAACAACCCTAAAAAAGACATGGTGTGGGTAGGACTGGCAGGCCCTGCGGCAAATATACTTTTTGCCATAGCCCTGTCTTTATTGCTGAAGATCCCTTCATTTACAACGAACTACCTGATTCTTTCAGTTTTAACTTCGGCAATAATGGCAAATCTGGTCCTTGCGGTTTTTAACCTGCTGCCTATACCGCCGCTGGACGGATCAAGGGTTATGATGGGTTTACTGCCTTATCATCTGGGAGTTGAATATTCAAGGATAGAGCCGTATGGTTTTATTATAATATTTGCATTACTCTGGATAGGCGCCATAAACACTGTAATTTGGCCTGCTGTTATTTTTCTGGCAAAGCTATTGGGCGTAAATTTCGCAATGTGACCTAATCCAGCTGCGTCGGCTGGAGAAATCCAGCCGACGCAGCTGGATGGCTAATGATATGAAAAAAATTAAAGTACACCTTGGGGGAAATAGCTACGACATATTAATTTGCTCTAATGAGCTTAATAAGCTTGGGCCATGCCTAAAGCGTTTGAATATAGGCAGAGACGCTGTGATAGTCACAAACCCCGGCATAAAAAAACTTTTTGGAAACAAGATTGAAAGAATTCTTATCTCCAGCGGTTTTAATGTTAAGTTTGAAACAGCGCCTGACGGCGAAAAAGCCAAATCAGGAAAAGAATGCATGAGGCTGCTGGATAATATTTCCAAGCTTGATACTGGCCGCAGGGTATTTATAATAGCGCTTGGCGGCGGTGTAGCAGGAGACCTGGCAGGCTTTACAGCAAGTATTTACAAGAGAGGTGTTCCTTACGCGCAGATACCGACAACGCTTCTTGCTCAGGTGGATTCAGCAATAGGCGGGAAGACAGCTATAGATCTTCGGGCAGGCAAGAACCTGGCAGGCGCGTTTTATCAGCCGAGGCTTGTGTTCAGCGAAATGTCGTTTCTTGAAAGCCTGCCAAAAAAAGAACTCATATCAGCGCTTGCAGAGGTAATTAAGTATGGCATTATAAAATCTCCGGATCTTTTTGAATTCATAGAAAAAAATATAACAAAAATTCTAAGGTATGATAAAAAATGCCTGCAGCGCATTGTCTATGAATGCAGCCTGATAAAAGCAAGGGTTGTTGAAAAAGACGAATTAGATAATAAAAATATCAGGGTCATCCTGAATCTGGGCCACACCATCGGCCATGCCATAGAAGCAGCCTCTCATTATGATAAATCTTATAACCATGGCCAGGCTGTAGCGCTAGGGATGCTTTCAAGCGTTTATATATCTGAAAAATTGAGCTTGATTAAAAAGAAAGACGCTTCAAGGATAAGAAACCTTATTGAAAAAGCAGGGCTGCCTGTTAATTTAAAAAGCACGGGCATAAAAAAAATAATGTCAGCCCAGAGCAGGGATAAAAAATTTATCCACGGGAAAAATAGATTTGTATTGCCTGTCAGCGTAGGTAAAGTTATAGTAAAAGAAAACATCCCGGAAAAATTAATAAAAGAGTCTATCGAAGCCTTATATGAATCTAAAAAAGGATAAAGACCGTTTAAAAAAACTTAGAATTCTTGAAAAATCCATAGGATACGGATTCAGGAATAAGTTCTTTTTAAATCAGGCCCTGACGCATAAATCTTACGCAAACGAAAAAAATATGGAACGCTCCAGCGACAACGAGAGGCTGGAATTCCTGGGAGATTCAGTGTTGGGCCTGATTATAAGCCATACCCTTTATAGTGAGTGCCCGAGGGAAGACGAAGGGGTGCTTACCCGCTATAAATCCCAGCTTGTAAGCGGAGAAACCCTGGC
>CAKKRB010000227.1 GCA_919902485.1 Omnitrophica bacterium GWA2_41_15
TTTCTTTTGTTTTAACAGGCGTGCTTAGCCAGCAGCTTTTACAGCGCAAGAGCGGGGAAGGAAGGGTTCTTGCTGTAGAGGTTCTTGTGGCAAATCATGCTGCAAGGAGCCTGATACGGGAGTCAAAGATTCATCAGCTTTATTCTATAATTCAGACAGGGCAGAAGGACGATATGCAGACTATGAACCAGGCGCTTCTGGAGCTCTGTAAAAAAGGCAACATCTCTGAAGAAGAGGCGCTGGCAAGCACCACAGAAGTCCAGGATCTTGAGAGGATGCTAAAGGGGAAATAATATAAAAATGGCAGAGCGAAGGAATTTAAAACAATTAGGGGAACTTCTGGTAGAGCGGGGCCTTATAAAAACTGATCAGCTCCAGCATGCCCTGGAGGTTCAGAAGGATAAAGGTGGGCTGATAGGACAGGTCATGGTTGACCTGGGTTATGTAAACGAAGAGGCGATTGCGCAGGCTATTACTGCGCAGTATGGTTTTCCATACCTCCCCATGGAAAACTACGAGATAGACACAGAAGTTATAAAGGTCATACCTGAAAATGTGGCAGCCCAGTATTGCCTTATACCTGTGGATAGGATAGGCAATAATCTTACTATAGCCATGGCGAATCCTATGAATAATCAGGCGGTAGAGGATATTGCGCTTATGTCAGGTTTATATGTCCAGCTTTTTGTAAGCACGGCCAGCGATATAAAAAAAGCAATAGAAAAATATTACAAATAATTTATGTATTCACTGAAAGAGCGCCTGGTAGAATTATTGATCAATAACAAAGTAATCTCCAAAGCCAATCTGGACAAGGCATTGAAAATCCAGAAAGAAAAAGGCAGTTCTCTTAAAGCTATCCTGGTTCAATCAGGATTTGTTACAGAAAAAGACCTTATGGCAGTCTTAAGCCAGGGCATTGGAATCCCTACGATATCGCTTTCCCGTTTTAAGATAGACCAGGAACTTTTAAAACTCATACCAAGGGAAAAGGCGGATAAATATCAGATTATGCCTGTTTCAAAGGTCGGCAATATGCTTACCATCGCGATGTCAGACCCGCTTAATATATTTACCATAGACGACCTCAAGTCTCTCACCGGTTCTGAGATAGGGATTATTATCGCCTCGCAAAAAGAGGTTCAGGACGCCATAGACCAGTATTACGGCGAGACCACCCATGAGGCTATAGAAGAATTGATGGAAGATTTGAAAACCCAGGACCTGGAGATTATCAGCCTTGGGCATGGCGAGGAAAAAATAGATTCTGAACGCCTTTTCAAGATTGTAGAGGAGGCGCCTGTTGTTAAATTGACAAACATGATCCTTGAAAACGGCATAAAGGCGCGGTCCAGCGATATACTTATAGAACCCATGGAAGACTCGGTGCGTATAAGATACAGGGTTGACGGCGTATTGGAAGAAGCAGAGACGCTTCCTAAAAGCGCCCATGAGTCCATTGTTTCCAGGATAAAGGTTATGTCTGAATTAAACATTGCGGAGCGCAGGCTGCCGCAGGACGGAAGGTTTACATTACAGATAAATAATAATTATGTGGATTTCAGGGTCAGCGTTTTGCCTTCCAGCAAGGGCGAAAAAGTCGCCCTGAGGATTCTGGATAAATCACAGGCAATGCTTGATATTGAAAAATTAGGATTCAGCGAAGACGCTTTAGTCAGGATTAAGAAATGCGCTTCAAGGCCTCACGGGATGATACTTATATGCGGCCCTACAGGAAGCGGCAAGACCACAACGCTTTATTCTCTTATGAAATATGTTCATACCTCTGAGAAAAATCTGGTAACAGTGGAAGATCCTGTTGAATATCAGATAGAGGGTATAAATCAAGTAACAGCCAGGCCTGATGTGGGCCTTACGTTTGCAAGCGCATTGAGATCAATCCTCAGGCAGGACCCTGATGTGATAATGATAGGAGAGATACGGGATTTTCAGACAGTGGACATAGCTATAAAGTCCGCTCTTACAGGACATCTTGTGTTAAGCAC
>CAKKRB010000228.1 GCA_919902485.1 Omnitrophica bacterium GWA2_41_15
TTATATAGGTATTATGGGCAAAGATACCATTGCCTATGAAATTATGCGTGCCTTCTACTTCAATGTCATATACATGCTCATAGCCGATGTATTCGATGGAAGCGATGTGGTCCCAGAGGATGTCAGTATAATTGCCTTCGGCAATTGGGCCATTGGTCATTGGTCTTGACTCATTTACCCCATGAGCTATTAGCAATGAGTTATGAGCTAGCGGCAAAGTCGCTATATCCGCATATGCCTTGCTTGACATGTTGTCAAGGCTGTGATATACTTTTTCCATCAAATCAAAAGGAGATAAAACAATGGTTATGCCTTTACTAAAAGAAATGATTGTGCGGTTAGAAAATTCTAAAACATTTAAACTATCCTTTCCTTTACAACGTGTTGTTAGAATAGTTGACAAGAAAGGCGCCACATTAGGACTGGTGCTGGATAAACAAACGCTTGAAGAACTTGAAGAAGAATTAGAATCCTTAAGTCCTGAATTCTGGAAAGAAATTGAATTGTCAAGAAAATCAGGCCGCGTATCTTCAAAAGAAATTGAGCGCAGACTAGGTATGAAATGATTGGTTACAGCTTCACCAAGCATGCTGACCGCCAGCTGAGAAAATTCCCGATAGAAATTCAAAGACGAATTATTAAAAAGATAAGACATTATATCTCTACAGGCAACCCCCTCCATTTTGCCGACACTGTTGAAGCCGAACAGGGAAAAGTTTACCGTTTTAGAATCGGAGATTACCGTGTTATATTTGACTGGCAGGATGGACATATTCTCGTTATAAGAGTCTCTATCCGCGCCGGCGCTTATTAAGGTCCTCGGCACTGCAATCTCTTGCCCCACTGATAACTCTACGACCTTTTTCCAGCCCTCTTTAGTCAAATACGGATGATTCCCAGTGGTCTTAATGAACCTGCCTGAGGCGGTCGTGAGTTTAAACACCGGCTTTATACCCATATCCAATAGGCCGTTGATTCTGTGCGGCTCGATTTTCTGGGTTTCTTCATTGAGAGACAGGACATAGTCGCCGGGTTTGACGTCAACAATTGGGATATACTGTAAGCTTGGAGTAGGGAACGGTTTAAAACCGTTCCCTACATTCACGTGAGTATTCCAGGTCTCGACTTTTACATCAAAAAGGTCTCGAATATTTACATTTTGAGGGGTTATGTAAAAATTCGGGACCTGGCTATCCAGTTCAGCATCATACTGCCTATTCTGCTTTAACATATTGCTATTTATATAGTTACGTATAATTGGGAGCACTGTATCACCTGTCACGCACTGCCCTTCAACGTGCAGCTTCTGAGAAGGCGCCGTCGTCCCTATGCCGACGTT
>CAKKRB010000229.1 GCA_919902485.1 Omnitrophica bacterium GWA2_41_15
GCAAGAGGCCACAGGATTTATCCGAGCGATTCGCTTGTCCCGCATAATGACCCGAGCCTTCTTTTTACCGGCGCTGGGATGAACCAGTTCAAGGAAGAGTTTCTGGGCAGGGTTAAAGGCCCGAGAAGGCTAGCTACATGCCAGAAATGCCTTAGGACAGGAGATTTGGAGAATGTAGGCAAGACTGCCGGTCATCATACTTTTTTTGAGATGCTAGGGAATTTTTCATTCGGCGATTATTTTAAGAAAGACGCTATATGCTGGGCATGGGAATTTTTGACAAAGGAGCTTGGGATTAGCGAAAAAGATTTCTGGGTTTCTGTTTATAAGGATGATAAAGAGGCATATGAGATATGGAGGGATTCAGTAAAGGTTCCTGAAGAAAAAATTTTCAAACTGGGCGAAAAAGATAATTTCTGGCCTTCAAACGCGCCCAGCGACGGCCCGAACGGGCCATGCGGGCCGTGCTCTGAGATTTTTTTTGGCGGGCCTGACGCTGTAGAGGTATGGAATCTTGTTTTTACGCAATTTGACAGAAAAGATAAAGGCGTTTTAGAGCCTTTACCGAATAAAAATATAGATACTGGAATGGGGCTTGAAAGGATTGCAAGGGTAATGCAGGGGAAGAAAACAAATTTTGAAATAGATTCGTTCGAACCTATCCTTAAAGAAATAATGAACCTCTCCAGCTGCGCTATCCGGATACCGCATCCGGATAGCGCAGCTGGAATTGGTCAGAAAGTTAATGCGATTGCTGATCATGTGCGGGCTGTTACATTTGCAATATCAGATGGGGTTTTGCCTTCAAATGAAGAAAGGGGTTATGTGATTCGTAAGCTTATAAGAAAGGCATTCTGGTGTGGCCGAGGCCTTGGCCTTGATAAGCCGTTCTTATATAAAATAGTGCCTGTGGTAGCGCAGGTTATGAAAAAACCGTATCCTGAACTCACAGAGCACAGGGAAAATATAAGCCAGATAGTGCTGGAAGAGGAAAAAAGATTCAAGAATACAATAGACGATGGAATAGAAAGATTAAAAACAATGATGGCTGAATCCAGGGCATCAGGGATGCTTTCAGGCGAATCAGTCTTTAAACTTTACGATACATACGGATTCCCGCTTGAACTTACTCAGGAGATAGCGGAATCCGATAACTTAAAGGTGGATATAAAAGGTTTTAAGGCGCTCATGGAAAATCAGCGTCTTGCATCCAAGCAGGCTAGCAAAATCACAGGCAATATATTCAATGCAGACGGAAATATTAATATAAAGCTGCCTGATGCGTCGCCTTTTATAGAAGATAAGGAAGAAATAAATACAAAAGTAACGCAGATAATCGCGGGAGGCAGTGTTAAGAATGAGATCGGAGAAAAAGAAAAAGCGGGTATCTTTTTAAAGGATACTAATTTTTACGGCGAAAAAGGCGGCCAGGCAGGAGACAAAGGTTTTTTGATAAAAAACGGGAAAATAATAGCGGATGTTATAAATGCAATTGATGTGGCCGGAAGAACCCAGCATGAAATTAAAATGAGGGGCGGGGTGTTGAAAGCAGGCGATCCTGTATCTGCGAAGGTTGATATGGAACGCAGGAATGATATAAGAAAGAATCACACTGCAACCCATCTTCTGCACAACGCATTGAGAAAAGTCCTTGGGCTGCATGTAAAACAGGCAGGGTCTTTTGTCGCGCCTGAAAGGCTGCGGTTTGATTTTACTCATTTTAAGGCAGTTACAGATGAGGAGCTTGCAAGAATCGAAGAGCTTGTAAATGAGAATATAAGAAAAAACAGCCTTGTTGCGATAAATGAGATGAGCATTGAAGACGCAAAGAAAAAAGATGTTATTGCCCTCTTTGGAGAAAAATACGGGGATGTGGTAAGGATGGTATCTGTCGGAGATTACAGCAGGGAATTATGCGGAGGCACGCATGTTGAAAAAACAGGCGAAATAGGCATTTTTAAGATAGTATCTGAATCCTCTATCGCGAGTGGCATGAGGAGGATTGAAGCGATCACAGGAAAAGCAGCTTACGAGAAGATAAAAGAGGAAGAGGCCATTATTAAAGAAGCGGCAGGCGAATTAAATGTAAGGCCCCAGGATATAGCAAAGGAAATAGAAAAACTTACAAATAGGTTAAAGCAGATGGAAAAAACACTGGAAGGTTTTATCAATAAAAATATCCAGGATAATGTAGAAAATCTTTTAAGAGCTGCGAAGAAAATCAAAGGCGTGGATGTGGTAATAAGCGAGGTTAAAAACGCTGATTCAGCTTTATTAAGAAAAACCGCTGACCTTGTAAAGGACAGGCTGGCTAACGGGCTATTTGTGCTTGCGGCTGAGAAAGACGGAAAGATTGCAATGATAGTGGGCATTGGAAAATCCATACAGGGCGCGAAGCTCGATGCGGTAAAGATTTTGAATGACACAGGAGCTGATTTCGGGATAAAAGGCGGGGGCAGGCCTGATTTTAGCCAGGCAGGCGGCAGCTCAGGCCCGAAAATCCAGGATATACTAAAGAAGGCGGAAAAGTTAATAGAGGAGCGCATATGAAAATTTTGAAATTATCATCCAAGGAGATGCAGAAACTTTTCGAGCGTTATTACACCAATAAAAAATACATAGAAGAAAAGGTGAGGAGGATAATCGAAGATGTCAGGAACGAAGGCGACAAGGCTGTGCTGAAATACACCAGGCGTTTCGATAAAGTAAAATTCGCTTCTAAAGATTTAAAAGTAGGCATAAACGAGATCAATGGTTCTTTTCAGAACATAGACACCGCTTTTATAGCAAGCCTTAAAAATATAATTGAAAATATCCAGAGATATTATAAAAAGGAATTGCCAAAATCCTGGAAGATAAAAAATGACGATGGCGCAGAGCTGGGCGAGATATTCAGGCCTGTTGAAAGGGTGGGAATATATGTTCCCGCAGGCACAGTGCCTCTTGTCTCAAGCGTTTACATGAGCGTGGTGCCTGCAAGGATGGCAGGGGTTAAAAAAATAGTAATAGCCACACCTCCCAATAAATACGGAGGCATAGACCCTCATATCCTTGCAGTTGCGAACCTTTTAAAAGTGGACGAGGTTTATAAAGTAGGCGGAGCCCAGGCGATAGCAGGGCTTGCGTTTGGCACAAAGACTATTCCGAAGGTTGATAAAATAGTCGGGCCTGGGAATGAATATGTGACTGAGGCAAAGAGGCAGGTATTTGGTTTTGTGGACATAGATATGCTTGCCGGGCCAAGCGAGGTGGTGATACTCGCGAACCAGTTTTCGGATAAAGATTATGTCGTTCATGACCTGATGGCGCAGGCAGAACACGCAAAAGGGCTGGCAGTGCTTGTTACAACCTCTAAAAAGTTTGCAAAGGCAGTAAAGGATGAAGACGTGAAAGGGTATATAGTGCTTGCGAGGAATATTGAGCAGGCGGTCGAGGTTATAAACAGGATCGCTCCGGAGCATCTTGAGATATTAATCAAGAGGCCTAACAGGATTTTGAAAAAGATACAGAACGCAGGCGCTATATTTACAGGCCCTTACTCTCCCGTATGCATAGGAGACTATGTTGCAGGGCCGAGCCACATACTTCCTACAGGCGGAACTGCGAGATTTTTCTCAGGGCTCGGAGTAAGGTCTTTCTTAAAGAGCATACATACTATTTCCTATTCCAGAAAGGCGCTTGAAAAGGAAAAGGTTTCTATTGAAAAAATGACAAAGATAGAGGGTTTAGAGAAACATTTGGAATCGTTTAAAGTTAGATTCAAGTAGGGGACAGGCATGCCTGTCCCCTACAGGTAATTGAAAGGGGTTTAACATGAAAAAACGCAAAGCCAAAGTTATTAGAGAAACCAAAGAAACAAATGTTACTGTGAACCTTGCAATTGACGGCAAAGGCGAGGCAGATATCAAAACAGGCATAGGTTTTCTGGACCACATGCTTACGCTTTTCGCAAAGCATGGTTTTTTTGATTTGAGCATAAGCGCAAAGGGCGATTTGGATGTGGATATACATCACACAAATGAAGATATAGGAATTACGCTCGGGAGCGCTTTTAAGAAGGCCCTGGGCGATAAAAAGGGAATAAGGCGTTTTGCTGACAGTTTTGTGCCGATGGACGGGTGCCTTGTGAGGGCAGTGGCGGATATAAGCAACAGGCCCTCGCTGCATATACACTATAAGACAAAGCGCGACATAGAAAACATGCTGGCTAATCTGACAATAGGCGATCCTGTAAAATATTCTTTTGTAAACCTGGAGCAGTTTGTTCAGGCCTTTATTATGAATGCAGGTATAAATATGCATATAGAGATTCTTGCTTTTGACAAGGACCTGCACCATCTAATAGAGGCTGTGTTTAAGGCAATGGCCAGGGCGCTTGATGAAGCAACGCAGATTGATAAAAGGGCAAAAGGCGTGCCTTCGACAAAAGGAAGATTATAATTTGTAGGGAACGGTTTGAAACCGTTCCCTACAGGTAAATTTTAATAAATATTTATGATTACAATCATCGATTACGGCATGGGGAATCTGAGGAGCGTGGAGAAGGCATTTGAGAAATACTGTTCAAATGTCGCAGTGAGCTCGTCTGCAAAAGATATACTTAAGGCTGACAAAATAATTCTTCCAGGGGTAGGCGCTTTTAAAGTTGCAATGGATGAATTGAAAAAAAGAGGTTTAATAGAGCCGATCAGGGAATCAATAGAAAAAGGCAAACCTTTTTTAGGCATATGCCTGGGACTGCAGCTTTTATTTTCTGAGAGCGAAGAGGGCGGAAAGATCAAAGGCCTTGATATAATAAAGGGCAGGGTAAAGAGGTTTAAGGATAAAAAAGGGCTTAAGGTGCCGCATATGGGGTGGAATGAAATAAAGTTAAAAGTTAAAAGTCAAAAGTCAAAAGTTATGGATGGGGTAAAAAATGGGAGTTATATGTATTTTGTGCATTCTTATTATGTGGAACCGAAGGATAAAGATGTGATTTTATGCGAGACAGATTATGGCGGAAACTTTACATCAGGCATTTACAAGGATAATGTATGCGGGTTTCAATTTCACCCTGAAAAAAGCCAGGCTGTGGGGCTAAAGATAGTAGAAAACTTTGTGAATTTGTGACCGAACGGAGTAAGCGTAAATATGATAATAATACCAGCAATAGATATTATTGGTGGCAAGGTCGTGAGGCTAGAAAAAGGCGACTTTAATAAAGAAAAGGTCTATTCAAGCGACCCTCTTGAAATTGCAAAAAACTGGGAGGAAAAAGGAGCGGAATTTTTGCACATAGTTGACCTGGACGGCGCAAGAGAAGGAAAAATAAAAAATGTGGCCGTGATAACCAATATCATGAAAAATATAAAGGTGCCATGCGAGGTCGGAGGCGGAATCAGGTATAGGGCTGACGTAGATTATTTTCTGAAAAACGGAGCGGCCCGCGTGGTGCTTGGCACAAAGGCCTTTGAAGATCCTGATTATTTGAGAAAGCTGATAGATAATTTCAATGAGAAGATAGTGGTGAGCTGTGATTTTTCAGGAAACGAGGTTGTGAAAAAAGGGTGGCAGGAAAAGACAATGATGGGGCCGATAGACGCTGTTAAGCAGATGCGGACAATAGGCGTTAAGACTATTGTGGTGACGGATATCAACGTGGACGGGACACTGACAGGCCCGAACATGGAGAGATTAAAGGAAATTCTAGATGCTGTGGATATTTCTGTAATAGCCTC
>CAKKRB010000230.1 GCA_919902485.1 Omnitrophica bacterium GWA2_41_15
ATGGTAAAAAGATTAGGATATTTTTAAAAAGTTCGAGTGTTTGCAGATAAAATCTGTTATAGTGCGTCCAGTTTTTTTGGGGGATGCACCGTTGACAGAAGCCACTAAAATAAAAATTCCACATTTTGAATCTGATGAACTAAATCCAAAAGTTTTGAAGTTGTTGGAGATCATTCAACAGATGAGTGAAGTCATCCAGCAGCTTCGAGATGAGATTGCTGATTTAAAAGGGCATAAGAGAAAGCCTCCGTTCAAGCCCTCCCGCATGGAAAAGGAAACATCTGAAGGTAAGGAAGAGAATGAAGGTGGAGGTTTGCGTCATGGCTCTTCCAAGAAGAGCAAGACGGAGAATTTGGTGATTCATGAGACGGTAGTTATTCCGCCGAAGTTGATACCTGGTGGTTCAGTGTTTAAGGGGCATAAAGAATATTTCGTTCAGGGTTTGAAAATAGAAACTCACAATACTTTGTACAAATTGGAGAGGTGGCAAACTCCGTCGGGGTTGTATGTAGAGGGAGAGTTACCATCTCATGTAGCGGGTCATTTCGACTTGGCGCTGCAGGCTTATATTTTGTATCAGTATAATCAATGTCATGTAACCCAGCCGCGTTTATTGGAGCAGCTTTTAGAATTCGGGATAGATATTTCTTCCGGGCAGGTCGATCGTATTTTATCCAACGGGAAAGATGAGTTTCACGAAGAGAAGAAAGAACTTTTAAGCGCTGGATTAAAAGTATCGGATTATATCCAAGTGGACGACACAGGCGCTAGACATGACGGGAAGAATGGTTATTGCACGGTAATCTGCAATGATCATTTTACTTGGTTTGGGAGTACCTGTTTGAAGAGCAGAATTAATTTTTTAGAATTGTTACGAGGCAATCAAATTGATTATGTAATTAATGAAGAGGCGCTTACGTACATGAGGGAAGAAGAACTGCCTCCTTTTCGTTTAAAACAACTACAGTATGGATATTTTCAAGACATAAAACAATGGCACGAATATTTGAATAATATTGGCGCAGAAGGTGAGCGACACAGGAGGATACTAACAGAGGGAGCCTTAGTCGGTTCTCTTTTTCATCATGGTTTCAATCCGGACCTTGCGATTTTGAGTGACGATGCGGGTCAATTTAATATTTTTTCACATGCATTATGTTGGATTCATGCAGAGCGGATAATACACAAATTGGTGCCTTTGTGGGAGGGCCACAGAACAGATCTGGAAAATGTAAGAAAACAAATATGGGCCTTTTACAAAGAGCTCAAGGCCTTCAAATTTGAACCTGGCAAGAGGAAGAAGCGGCGGTTAGAACGACGCTTTGACGCTATTTTTACTCAGATAACTTGTTTTGCCACTCTCAATTGTGCTTTGAAACGCCTGCACAAAAACAAGAAAGAATTGCTTTTAGTTTTAGATCGTCCGGAAATACCTCTTCACAATAATGGCAGTGAACGAGACATCCGTGAGTTTGTAACACGCCGTAAAATCAGCGGGGGAACAAGACACGAGAGGGGTAAGAAAGCTAGAGACACTTTTACAAGCTTGAAGAAAACATGCCGCAAACTCGGCATTTCATTTTGGCAATATTTATTGGATCGTCTCTACGGGAAAAAACAAATCCCTTACTTGCCCAATTTGCTCTACACAAT
>CAKKRB010000231.1 GCA_919902485.1 Omnitrophica bacterium GWA2_41_15
TCCCGCCTGCAGTCAATTACAATAGTGTTTAAAACAGCTTCTTCCATTTGTCCAGCCTATTTTATCCTTATAATCGCGTCCATCTTTTCTATTGTGGACGGCCTGTGAGATATGACTAACAAGGTACTGCCATTAAGGTTATTCCTAAGGTTGGTTATTATTTCATCCTCTAATTCCCCGTTCACTGAAGAAAGCGCCTCGTCTAAGATTAATATCTTAGGCCTTTTTATGACCGTCCTTGCGATCGCGATGCGCTGTTTCTGGCCCTCTGAGATTTTGCAGGCGTTTTCTCCGATAATTGTATTATATTTCTGCGGAAGGCTGTTTATAAATTCGCCTATACAAGCAATCTTTGCAGCCTTTTCTATCTCTTGAAAGCTGGCATCCGGCTTTCCGTATTTTATATTATTTTCTATCGTATCATTCCACAGGTATGGTTCCTGCAGCGCAACGCCTATTTGATCATAAAGTGATTTTGCTTTAATATTTTTTATATCATGGCTATCTATAAATATCTCCCCTTCAACCAGGTTGTATAACCGTAATAAAAGATTAATAAGCGTGGTTTTGCCGCAACCAGAAGGCCCGATAAGGGCAATGCAGGATCCGCCCTCTATATTAAAACTCAGGTTATTGAATATCTTTCTATCTGTAGGGGAGGGTTTTAAACCCTCCCCTACATAACCAAAAGTTATATTTTTAAATTCTATGCGGCCTTTTGTAAATATAGTATCTCCCGCGCCGTGATTTTCCATCTGTTCCTGTTCTATTTCTAATATATTTTCCAGCCTTTCGCAGGAAACAATGCCTGAAGCTATCTGTTGGATATAATTAGCGAATATTGCCTGAACCCCTGATAACTGGCTGATATATATACTTATAGCGCCTAGGCTTCCCAGGGTCATTGTTCCTTTTATAACCTGATAACCGCCATAAAAAACTATCAGGCCTAAAATAGCTTTTTGGATAGCGCTATTTAGGAACGACGTCGTTACCTCAAGCCTTGTATTTTTTAATCTTAGCCTGGCATTTTTAATTACATTTTCAATATATGCCCTGGCCTCGCTTTTCCCTTTTCCATATGATTTTATCAGATGCATATGCGAAAGCGTTTCATTCAGTTGCTTGAAAATACCCTGCGAATTCTCCACCCATTCCTTCCATGCCTTTCTTAAAATTTTTGTAAAATGATACGGCCCGATGTATAAAAAAGGTGTAAGCACAAGCGCAAATATAAACATTTTTGGATTCACATAAAGAATAATGGCAAGTATAAAAATGGACTTTGGTATCAGTATAATAACCTGCGGCAGGATATCAGCCGTCAATTGGGTTATCTGCTCTATATCATAGTTTATTTTATACACGTTTTCGCCTGTTGAACTGGATTGAAAAAAACTATACGTCAGGTTCTGAAGTTTATTAAAAACGGTTCTATTCAGGCTTAAACCAACTCTCAGCCTTACATACCTTGATAGATAATTGCCAAGGCCCTTAAAAAGATTGCCCAGGATAAAAATAATGCCTATAGCGCTGATTAAAATAACAAATAATTTCAGATTTTTATCAGGGTAGGCTTTATCAA
>CAKKRB010000232.1 GCA_919902485.1 Omnitrophica bacterium GWA2_41_15
TCTTTTAAAGAATAAAAACAGCTGACAAATATCTTTATGCCGGAGTAACTGAAAAGGCCTATGGAATAAAATATGAGGGCATTGGCGGTTATCAATGTGGAATAATGATCAAATTTACCTCTCTCGAACAATGTCTGGGTTATAGGCACTGCCAGCACCATAAGCCCGATAGAAGCAGGCACAATAATAAAATTTATAGCCCTCAGGGAAAACGAAAGCGTCTTTTTTAATTTATCAGAACCTTCTTCCAATGCCTCTCTGGACATAGTAGGCAAAGCTGCCTGAGCAATGGCAATGCCGAATATAGCCAGCGGAAATTGAAAAATCCTGTTTGCATAATAAAGCCCTGCAACGCCTCCTGCGCCTACTATTGCTGACAAGGACGCGAGAATTGTGTTGATAAAAAGATTTACCTGATACATGCACGAACCGAGAATACGCGGTAATAACAAAACTCCTATTTTAGCTGCGGCAGGGTGCTTTAATTTCTTTGTAAAATAAAACTTAAATCCTTTTTTATATAATACAGGAATCTGGATCGCCAGCTGCAGAACGCCTCCTATTAAGACGCCGCTTGCAAGGCCCATTACGCTCTCTCCCCATATTATGGCGCAAATTATTATTGCCATATTCAAAATGCACGGCCCGAACGCAGGCGCTGAAAAATGCTTCAGAGAATTTAAAATGCCCATGGTATAAGCAGCCAGGCCTATAAGAAGTATGTACGGAAACATCAGGCGCGTCAGCTTAACAGTTATTGCGAATTTTTCAGGGTCTTCCAGAAAACCAGGGGCTATCAGCCTGACAATCAAAGGGGAAGCCATGACGCCTATTATGCTTATTGCGGAAAGCGCTATCAGCAGGACATTAAGTATAATATTTGCCAGTTCCCAGAATTCTTCTTTTTTATTAACGAGGTATTCGCTTAAAACAGGCACAAATGCCGCATTGGTAGCGCCTTCGCCTACCAGGTCCCTTAACATGTTCGGTATCCTGAAGGCCACGACAAATGCCTCAGCATATCTGGCTGTGCCGAAAAACCTGGCAATTATAATATCCCTGACAAAGCCGAGAATCCTGCTTATAACTGTGGCAAAACCTATTATTCCAGCAGATTTGATTAT
>CAKKRB010000233.1:0-7186 GCA_919902485.1 Omnitrophica bacterium GWA2_41_15
GCTTCTTCCTCAACCACCAGTATTCCCATCCTTGTCAGTTTTACAAGCTGTCTCCTGAGAGGGCTCAAAGACTCTTCCAGCATCCTCTCCAACTCTCTTAAGTAATATCTATCATCTATATGAGAGAGAAATAACTTGAGAATTTTGATCCTGGTCTTGGAATTTACCAGTTTCTCAATCATTTCCCCCTCCTTTCTCTTCTGGGAACGCTTGTGCCCTGAAAGGGCACAAGCTAGCCAAATAAAAAAGCTCATTCTTCCATCGAAGAATGAGCCAAATTCAATGCCTAATTGTATTACCCTTTTGGCAGCTGACAACCATAAGTCCCTCCGGACTCTTAGGCTCTAAAGCTTTGTGCCCCATTCTTTCGAATGGTTTACCATTATCAATGGGATTTCTAGTATATATACTATTTTCTCTACTTAAAAGTATATCATATATATGACATACATTCAAGATATAAATCCTTTCAAGTTGAAAAAATACTTTTTTATACGTTTTTAACTAGTTCCAAGTATAACACTTAAAAAAATGTCTGTCAATATATTGTGGATACTTTTTTCTAAACCACTATAAGTATAATACATTTCAATATCTTGTGTCAATAAAAATTATGCACACAATTAGCCTAACCACTCTATTCTAAGCCCTTATGCTCTAAGTAACTCCCGGTAAATCCTTAATTCACAAAACGAGTATTACTCGTTTTGTGAATTAACGGAGAAATTGGTTAATGTCAGCTGGGATTTCAGCAGAAAATTCGACTTGAATATTTTTGGAAGGATGAATAAAGCTTATGGATTTTGCGTGCAGGGCTTGTCTTGATAAGCCCTGGACCGCAGGGCCATTATAGAGCGTATCTCCTAAAATCGGATGGCCTATATGCGTAAAATGTATACGTATCTGATGAGTCCTGCCTGTTTTTGGAGTCACTTCCAGGATTGTGAAATTTTTTTCTTTATTTCTGGATAAAACCTTGAACTGCGTTACTGCATCTTTTCCCTCATACCTATCGATTACCATTTTCATTCTATTTTTTTTATCATGGTTGACCGGTAAATCTATTATCCCTTCTTCTAATTCAATAATTCCTTTTACAACAGCTATATATTTTTTCGTAATGGTCCTGTTCTTTAATTGACCTGAAAGTTTACGTAACGCTGAGCCTCTTTTTGCAACAAGCATTACTCCTGACGTATCTTTGTCAAGCCTGTGGACAATTCCAGGCCGCATTATTCGTCGTTCGTCCCTCGACTTCGCTCGGGACTCCCTTTGGTCGTCGTTCGTGGTTCGTGGTTCGTTAAAATCTGTGAGGAAGCCTTTGTAATTTAAAAGCGCGTTCACCAGCGTGCCTGAATAATTCCCGCACGCAGGATGCACCACCATGCCTGCAGGCTTATTTATAACCAGTATATCATCGTCTTCATAGATTATATTAAGCGGTAATTTTTCAGCCCTTGGGATTTTTTTACAATGCTCTGCAAGGCTTTCTTTTTCTAATTTTTCCAGGTCTATTTCTATTTTATCGCCTGTGTTTACCTTGTGGCTTGGTTTTACTTTTTTTCCGTTAAGCAGAACCTCGCCCTTGTCTATCATGTCCTGGACAAGAGTTCTGGATATCTCAAGTTCCGGCTTCACCCCCACCAGATGTTTGAGGCTTACATTATCCACCCTTTTGCCGCTATCTTCTAACGCCACTTCCAGAATGTGCATAACCCCTCATTACTGCTACTAATTCACAAAACGAGTATGACTTGATTTGTAACAGACTCCTAATAGTAAGTATTATAGTATAGATTTGATTAGATATACAAGGAATTTAAGATGGTATCTTACAAAAGCCCTGGTTAACGGCTTGGTTTTAATAAATTCTGTAATCGGCGGGCTGAAATGGTAGTAAAAATCAACTAATCTCTTTCCTGTTTCTGATTTTAATAAATATTTATCTCTGAATTCGCGTAACACTACAACTTCTTTAGCCATGGGAGAACCGAATACGGCAGTGGCAATGAAACAGCTTACTCTGTCTCCGCTTTCTGGATTTTCAGGCTGAGAATTATTTTCATTCTTCTTTTCAGCGCCAGCAATGCCAAAGATAGTAAAATGGTTTGTCTTTACCGTAACTATGTTTTCTTTTGGAAATACAAGAGCGTCTGAAAGGATTTTCCATTCTCCGCTATTCTCATCATACCAGAAGACATCAAGCGTTAATTCGTTTATATTCTTATCATCTACAACACCATCGTCATTTTCATCCAGATATGGTATAGATATAGTCATTTCCTTATTAAAAGGAACTTGGCGATTTTCAAATTTATACTCCCTGTATTCGCCTATGGGTTTATTCTGGTTAAAATTAATTTCTTTTTGAAGCTCGCTGGATTCTATTTTCTTTATATTAACAACATCATCCTTATCCAGCATATCAGCCGGTAAAACTAAAGAAGTTTTATCTGGAAGCTCTATTTTGCCTATCTTGTACTTATGCATATTTTCAGAAAGAACTTCCTGCTTTTTATCATCGCCTTTCCCTGTTGTGACATAAATTATTTCATGGCGTGACATAATTATTTCGTTTGCTGTCCTGACATCAAGTTTTACCATATAATTTCCAGGGTAGTTATATGTAAATTCTGCCTGGGGAGCTGATGTTATAAGGTCAATTGCGCCGTCATCTTCAAAATCCCATAAATATTCCGCATCGCTTATTTCATTTTCAGTTTCAAAGGAAAATCTTACTAAAAGAGGAGCTTTGCCTTTTTGCGGATTTACAATAATTTTACCTTTTTTAATACTCTCTGGATCAAAAATACCAAATCTAACCTTTGCTTTAACCTGGCTGGATAAATTATTCGAGTCTGTGACCCGTACTACAGGCGTATAGACACCTGGTTCGCAATAGGCATGTTTAACTATGCCCGGGCTTAAGGAAGTGTAATCAAATATACCGTTGCCTTCAAAATCCCATTGATATTTCTGGATTGGACTTTTCGCGTCAATAACTGCATCAAAACTTATCTCTACTGGAACATTGCCTTGGTTTTGGAACCCAGCCTTTAGGCTGTTATCTTGATGAAACCCTAAAGGGTTAATTCCCTCTATTATTGGTTCAACGCTCAAAATTCCAGGATCTTCTATTTCAATCGAAACTTTTTCTGAACTGCTTAGCCCATCTACGCTGGTAACTTTAAATTCTGCGTTATATTTTCCAGGAAGAGAATAGGTTTTAACAACTTCTCCTGATTTTGAGGAGCCAGCATCAAAAATGCCGTCGCCATCAAAATCCCATTCATATTTAGATATACCCTGGGGGCAGAATGCGTCACCCTTAAAAAATATCTTGCAAGGCGCAGTGCCTTTCAAAGAAGATGCGGTTAAATATACGCCTGGCGCATCAGGGTTTTTCTCCACATTAATAGCGGCAACATAAGTATTTGTAATTCCATTTTTATCTGTTACGCGCAGTGCCGCAGGAAAACTGCCTTCGCCTGTATATGTAAAAACAACCTCTCCTGATTCGGGTGAACTAAAATCATATACGCCTTTGCCGTCAAAATCCCATTCATATTTAATTATTCTTTTATATTTATTGACCAGTTGAGAACTAAAATGCACTTCCAGCGGCGCTATGCCGCTTAAGGGTTTCGCGATTATCTTCGCCTCTGGTATTATGTCTATCGAGCTTGATACTATTATTTTGACTTTCTCAGAAACCTTGGCCTTTCCATCGCTTACTATAAATGTTACAAAATATTCTCCTGCCTGTTTTTCTTCAGGTTCCCAGTAAAATCTTTTTACCCACGGGTCAAACCTGGCTCCTTTAGGCAATGACTCTGCGGAATAAATAAGCAGATCCCCGTCTATGTCAGTGGCTTCTACAAAAAATTCCAAACTATCTCCTGCAATTATTTCTTTTTCGCCTATGGTAAATAGAACAGGCTCGTGATTTTCTTTCGGAATTTCTTTCTGGCCTACATCAAAAAATACAGAGCCCTGGCCAATCTCTCCAAATTTATACATAACCCTGTAAATCCCTGATTGTTTAAGCTCAACAGAAACCTCTTTATTTATTTCGTTTATGCCTTTCTTGAGATTTATTTCTTCTTCGACAATATTTACAGTATCTAAATCCGGCTTTATTAAATCCGCATTTAACTTAATAGAACATTCTTCGCCTGATTCAATCTTCCAATTAAGAACTACATTTTCTCCGTCTTCATAAACATCCTTGCCGCATCCCGCCATAATAATTTTAATCGAAGGCGCTTCCGGCTCTTCGCTGTTTGCTAAATAAGAATTTAAATAAAGGGCTTTTCCTGATTCAAAATATATCCCGTAATAAATTTTCTCTGTGCCGTCCAGGCCGGGAATATTAAATTCCAGGTCCTCTTCTTCTCCAAGGACAAAATCTATCTTTTTTTCATAATCCCCGCATCTCGCTTCAGCAAAAAGTTTTACACCCCCGATTGAACTTAGATTTTTAACCTTGAGCTTAAAAATATCAACCTCAGCCTTGGCCTCAACCTCTATTTCAAACTTTTCGCTTATATAAAAAGCTTTTACGAACCTCGCGATCTCCTGCGAAACAGAAGATTTTAATACCGCGTCTATATAATATTTTCCCTTTTCAGCAATGGCGGGGATTTCAAAATTAATCCGCTTTTCTTCATCTATGTCAGGAATATCCTCGTGCTTTTGAAAATGCGTAACATCGGAAGATGGATAGGTATTGCTCGGGGTATAGCTGGCCAGAAGCCTGTATCTTAAAAAAGAACTCTCGCTATTATACCTGTCATAGACCTGAACATAATAATTAGATGGGTTAGCAACTTCAAATTCCATTGTAACATCTTCTCCAGCTACGCCGCCTTTTATGTCAATATTCTGGCTTTTATCATTATAAAGTTTCATATAAGGCCTTATATTGATCGGCATATCTTTCAGATAAACAGTTATTTTTCCGGCATCTGGTATGGATAATTTATAAAAATCAGTGTCGGCTTTTACTGCGACTGTGGCAAAATAATTTTTTCCAAAATCAATAAGTTTCGCTATCTCTATTGTATCATTGGGCTCGTATTCATCCAGATTTTTTATAAAGAAGAAGCTTAAGGAATATCCGCTTGGCAAAGAAACATTCCCATACCAGTCCCTTACTAAAAGATAATAGACGCCTGGTTTATTAAACTCCGTCTCAAGCGTTATTTTTTCGTTAGCGGAGCCGCCTTTCATTGAAATCACTCTGCCCGCGATGTCGTATATCTTTATGGAAGGCCTCAAGCCCTGCGGCACTTCGTACATCCTGATATATAAAATACCTTTTTCAAGGATATTGAATTTAAAAAAGTCTTCGTCCCCGACGTTGTAGATTTTGCCGTGTATCCTTGAATCCAGATTTATCCCGCTTGCATTTGTAAAAGCGCTGTTAGGCTCTATCTCCTGAAAATCCTGATATATGGCTGGGTCCAGTATATCGTTAAAAATATTTTCACCTTCGCTTACTTGTATGTTTTTTGATATTCCGCCTGGAGAAACAGTGAAAGAATAACTTCCGCCAGGCAAATATCTAAATTTAAATAAGCTATCGCCCGAAGTTACAGCAAATCTAGTTAAAGCGTCTGAGCCGGCAACGCTCACAGGCTCTAGTGTAATGGTTGAGCCTATTGAATTTTCAATAATGCCTGACAGATTTCCGTATTTTGACGGGATTAAATTTATATCCAGATTGTTGCCAGCCGGCAGGATTTCTATATCTTTTGAAAGGGCATCAAAACCAGGGGCTTTTATATTAATAGAGCGCCGGCCTTTATCAAGGCCTTTCAGCCTGTATCTGCCGTCTTTATTTGTATAAATACCGTCTATTATGGCGCCTTTTATAATAGCGCCTCCGTTATCCTTTATTATCCCGCATAAATCCCATGAATCCGATTCCGGAAAAACTCTAATATCAAGAGAGGCCGCTTCTATTCTTTCTCCTTTATTATTAATGTTGACGCTCGCAGATATAAGTTGATCCTTCGGATAATTATTTTCCATATCTATAATTAAACCCGCGTCCGGGCCAGAGATAATGTAAGATTCCACAGGGTTTTCTATTTCTTCGCCGTCATAAATCAAAGGATTAGGAACTTCAAAACATACGCTTTTATACCCGATAAGCCTGGAATTTGAAAACGCGCTGAGCCTGGCTTTGCACACTCCCTTTGAAACGTCTTCCGGAATTATAAATTGTTCAGCCCAGGACCAGGTCTTTCGCTCAAAGACAAAAAATTCCAAAGACTTATAATAAATCTCTCTACTAGTGGAATCGATTACAGACAATATAAGCAGAATATTAAGCGCAACCTCAGATTTATTTTCCAAATCCGCTTTTATTGATACATTGTCGCCTGGCAGATATTGACTTTTATCGGTACTCATCGCTATTTCCAGGCTGGGCTGAAAGACATTTACACCTCTTTCTGCTTTGCCTACAAAAACATTTTCCGAAGAATAGAAATCAGAACTTAATAGGTCTGTCGAGACAGCGGTTATTTTCTTATCAAATGAAATAGTTTTATGGGCAGGAACCGCGGCTGTCTCATTAAACTCTATGTTATGGTGCGGAAGTTTTGCAATATATCTTATTGACTCGTCTTTTGCGGTATTATTTTTGATATGAAAGCTGAATACAGCCTCGGTTCCTGAGATGTAATTTTCATTGTCGCTTGTTATGTCAAATGTAAAATCAGGGCTCTCTGGAGCGCTCGGCGGTGGCTTTGCAAAGGAAAAGTAAATTCCTTCTGCCTGGGGCTGGATAGTTTTAGAATCAGCGCCGTATAGAATATAATCCACAGAATAGATGCCGGGCTTATCCAGGCTCAGGCCTGATTTATAAATTGCCTCGCTTGAAATATTTTTCTCTAAAATTTCTCCGCCAGGCGACCTTAAAATCATTTCTATCTTGTCAAAATCTACATTTGTCCGTATCGGCTCTTCAAAACCCTGGCCGGTTTTATATTCAGGCATATCTTTGCCGGATTTCGCCCATCTTAAAAGATCCCTTATAAGATTGATCTCCGAAGAGCCTGCCTGGCCATTTAAATAACCCCAGTCTGAATAAAGTGACGACGCAATAACAATGCCTTTTCCAAAATTATACATAAGCATCGCCGGCATTTGATTTTTTGACCTTCTAAGCAGGATA
>CAKKRB010000233.1:7286-26483 GCA_919902485.1 Omnitrophica bacterium GWA2_41_15
AAAATTATACATAAGCATCGCCGGCATTTGATTTTTTGACCTTCTAAGCAGGATATTGGCATTATCCGGATAATCTATAAAATATCCATCCAGTTTTAAATCAGGGTATAGTTCGCTTTGCGAACTAAGAATCTGGTGAAAGTTTTCAATGTAAGCGGCTTTTGCGTGGCAGGACGCATCCTCCTGCCAACCGTATGCACTTAATTTTTCTCCCGGAAGGGCGTTAAAATCATAACCATACTGCTGGGAAAAACATATAACTGTCCCGCCATTTTTTACATATTCTGCAAGTTTATTTTTGAATATAGCTGAATGAGAAAGCCCGGAAAGCCCGCCCGTAGGGATAACAAGCGTTTTCTGTTCGTCAAGTATATAAAGTTCAAATGTATGGTCTATAATCCTTACAGGCTCTCCTATTTTTTCTATTATTAATTTTCTCATTTCATTGTAATAGCCGTTTGCCAATACAGCTATGTCAGGCGCCTCCAGATATTCCCTCGATGCGTACATATAATAGTCATGAAGAAGTTTATTTTTCCCGCCTAAAACCTCTTCCCACTCATTAATAACATTGTCTATATAGCCAGCGGTAGAAATTTCCAACTGGGCATCTTCAAATAGAGAAAGTATCTCCCAATATTTCAGCAGATAGGCTTTATTTTTCTTCGCCGCGATTCTGAGATATAAATCAAAAAGCCTGGCCGGGCTGATGTCTATTCCTTTTGCAAAATCTACAGTATCAAATGTATCATCAGGATGGTCAATGCCAGGGCCCGACAAAAAAGCCAGCTGTCTATTTTTATACGGCTTAAACCTGTTGAAAAAATTACTATCCCCGCCTTTATCCAGCTTATTTAATACGGCGGCAAGGACTGTTTCGCTGTTACAAAAGTTAAAATGGTCCAGACCCAGGAAATATTCATAACCTATATCATCCCTTTTATCTATTACAGGGCTCCAGTCGCCAACTACCCAGTCTTCATTGCCGATTGCAATAAACGTCTTTATGCGCTTATCAGGCCCGAGATCCTGAATGCTTTTAATAAACATACTGTCAGGAGACAGTTCTTTCCTTAGATTCTCAGATTCCATGCGGCTTCCAGGTATCCAGATTTTATTCTCCGCTACCTCCAGGGCATACTGATATGCGGTTATACTCTGGGTAAAAACTGACGGGATAATGCCCAGAATACTTTTCATATTAGCAACTAGGCTGGTAGAGCCATTATTCGGCGGCGCAAGTTCTATTATCGTATCTATATTATCTCTATAGGTAATCAAACCAAGGGAACGCGAATATGCTGTTACCGCAAGCGCGCCTGTAGAATGAGTTATAACATCTGCTTTTTCATAATTGCGGTTCGGAAGGTTTTTATTTAAATAACTCATCCCCTGTTCCAGCGCCACGCCTACATCATCCCCTAAATCCTTGACTCCATAGCCCCATGAATTTCCCACAACAGGCGTATCAAATTTATGATCCCCATTTGTATCAACCGGGTTTCCCCGCATATCTACCACAATTACATCATAGCCGCTTTCGTTCAACTTTTTTACATAATCTTTATTACTGTTACGCCAAACTGCTCCGTTAGAATTAAAGCCATGCACCAATAATACCGGCTTTTCTTTAACTTTATCCGCAGCGCTTTCGTAACAGTAAAAATTTATTTTTGCGCCTTTGGTGCTTTCAGCAGTAAAAAACTCCTCAGGCTGATCTAGTGCAAAAATATTACTTGCAAAAAAAATGAAAGATAGGCAAATTGCCGGATAAATTATAGGCTTCATAAAAATATACAGCCAAATGGTTACTTGATTATTGAATTAACTTTTTAGGACCGATTTCTCCATCTCTCAAAATCCAGAGATAGTCATTTTTTAGCAGGATTGTTATTTTATTTTTTTCTGATCGGCTTGAAAATTTAAATCTATTTATATGGGTAGCCGATTCTTGCTTTATAACCCTATCTAAATCTGTTTGGGACTTTTTATCAGTCCCATCTGGTTTAATAGTTCTAAATCTTTTACTGATCGTACGAGGGCCCCACATTTCGTATTTCTTTAACTCCTGGCAAAATGCAATCTGTCCATCACCAGTCCACTTTGGAGAATGCATATCTATTTCAAAATAATTTGCCCAGTGATATTTCTTAAAAAATCTGGCTATATGATTTGTAGGCGAATGGTCCTCGAAGGTAAGCTTTTTTAGGTTTTTACCGTCTATATTTACTATCCAGATATCCAGATTCCCTACAGGAGTCACTGCTGAAAAGGCTACTTTTGATTCATCGGGCGAGAGTTCGAAATCCGTAATCTTTACAATATCATTCTTGGTATAGCTGGCTGCCTGGCTAGCGCATCCTCCCATTATTACGCCAAAGATAACTAGATACAATGCTGCTCTTAGCATATTTTATTTTTGTTTTTTTCTTTTACGCTCTTTATGCAATACGTTAATTAATGGATAATAAATATTTATATTGGATGGGCTGGATTCTTTAAGGATACTGATAATTTTATTTTTCTTGTAGTCAGCTGTATCTAGCTTTTTATCATCCATAAGTAGTTCATAGGTTTCTATTTCGAGAACTTCTGCAATGCGGGAAATTATATAGAAAGTAGGGATTTTTTTGCAGCTTTCTATTCTGCTTACATAAGTAGGGTGGACATTTATCTCTTCTGCCAGTCTCTGCTGCGTCCATCCCCTGGAATTTCGAATGGTCCTTATCCTGTTAGCTAGAATACCGCTGTCCTTTGCTATTCTCATAAAAGTACCTTTCATTATAAATAGATAGATTATTGGTGTGAATTAAAATAGAGGCACATTATAATGTCTATTAGGCATGTTACTCTATACCAAAACAACTTGACACTTGAGACAATGTCTCAAGTGTCAAGTTGTTCATTAAAAATCCAGATATACATATACAGACTGACGACTCAAACCCAATTTCTTCGCTATATCCGAAACACAATAACCTCTTGATTTTAACTGTTTTATCAAAAAAAATTTAGCTTCTCTTTCTTGCAAGCCCCTAAGTTTGTCTCTTTCTTTTAATTCTTGAATTTTTTTATCTAAATCTGAATCGCCATATAATCCATGTTTAATAGCCCATTTTTCATCTTTTTCTCTTAGCATTTGCGCTATAGTATCTAGGCCATTAGGCTTTTCAAACACATCGTCTATTCTGTTAATATAAAAACTGTCTAACAAGTTCTTATATTTCAATCTGGCTTTATCTATATCTGTATCCAGAGTCTCAAGTATAAATCTATAATCTACAAATGTATCCTTCTCTACATTTTTCAAAAACAATGCACAGGAAGACCATCTGTAATCTATAGGATATTTAGTCAATCTAGCTTTGACAGGATTAAAGTGCATATATAATGAAGCGGCAAGAAGATAGCTGTCATCAAAACATAATGCAGATCTATATGCCCCACAGAAAGCATGCCCTTTTCTGGCATATTTTTTATTAAAATACATCGCATAATTTTGGAACAGCTTTTTCATCGCAGCCGGCATATTTGATTCGATAAACTTCAACAATAAATGGATGTGATTCGGCATTAGTACAAAACTTAATGTCTTGCAATTAAATTCACAAAGAGTTTCTTTTATCAAATGAAGCATATAAAGATAATCTGAATCTTCTAAAAATAAAGGCTCCGCTCCTGATGCATGTTGAGTAATATGGCTTATGGCTCCATCAAAATAACATTTGCTTCTTGCCCTGAAATATCGTTTTATCTTTCCTTGTTCAATCAGATGGGCTATATCCACCATGGCATACCTCCTTTTGGTTAAACAACTTTACATTTGAGACATTGTCTGAAGTGTAAAGTTGTTTGGTTAGATGTCTATATATAAGACACATCAAAAAGAGGATTTTCTTTCAATTTTTTTTAAGTAAGTTCAACAACTTGACACTATAGACATTGTCTGAAGTGTCAAGTTATTTATAAGTGACTGGAAATTAATGGGTTAAAGAGAAATTTTGGATAAGACTGATTGAAGATTTGCAGGAACGATTTTGGGTTCTTTGATGGATTTTATGGCACGGTCGGGGTCTTTGAGGCCATGGCCGGTAAGGATGCAGACGACTTTGGGGTTCTTGAATTTTTTGAAGTAGCCAATTTTACTAAGTTTTATTACTCCTGCCACTGAAGCAGCTGAAGCAGGCTCTACAAATACGCCTTCTTTTGACGCAAGAAATTTATACGCTTCCAGGATTTCGTCGTCAGAGACCATATCTATCAGGCCCTTAGATTCATCCCTGGCAGCTTCTGCCTGTTTCCAGCTGGCAGGATTTCCTATGCGGATAGCAGTGGCAATAGTTTCAGGCTTTTCTATAATTTTTCCTCGCACTATTGGGGCTGCGCCTTCTGCCTGGAAACCAAGCATTACAGGAAGATTCTTTATCTTTGCTTTTTCTTTATATTCTTTGTAGCCTTTCCAGTATGCAGTAATATTGCCTGCATTTCCTACTGGTATGGCATGAAAATCCGGGGCTAAACCCAGTTGATCGCATATTTCAAATGAACCGGTTTTCTGGCCTTCAATTCTATAAGGATTTATTGAATTTACAAGCTGTATATGGTGTTTTGCGGTTATTTCTTTTACAAGGTCAAGCGCATCATCAAAATTTCCGTCTACTGCAATAACTTGAGCGCCGTGGATTAGGGCCTGGGCAAGTTTGCCAAGAGCTATCGCGCCTTTCGGGATCAGGACAATGCATTTAATCCCTGCGCGGGCAGCATAGGCTGCTGCCGAAGCAGAGGTATTGCCAGTGGAAGCGCACATGACTGCAACATGTTTTTCCTCCAGGGCCTTTGAAATAGCCATGGTCATGCCTCTATCTTTAAAAGATCCAGTGGGATTAAGGCCTTCGTATTTTAAATAAACTTCTCCGCCTATTAATTTTGAAAGATGGCATGAATATACTAAAGGGGTATTGCCTTCGTTGAGAGTCACTACAGGCGTAGATTTGGTGACTGGTAAAAAATCGCAATATTTATTAATTATGCCTGACCACATACAATCTCACCACTTCCGAAGTGTTTACTTTTCTAATCTTATTAAAACGCTTTTTTTCTTTATTGCAGGGAGCTTGTCTATTCTGGCCAATGCTGCCTGCATGTCTTTTTCTCTTGCCTCGTGAGTAAGCATGACTATAGGGACAATATGCGCCTTGCTGCGTTCTTTCTGCACAACGCTTGCAATGCTGATATGGTGCCTGCCTAACAGATCAGCTATATTCGCAAGCACTCCCGGCTTATCTATCGCGGAAAAATGCACATAGTACCTGGTAACAACATCGTCCATTTTTCTGATGCTTTTTATTTCAGTATCCTTTGGGACAATAAGCTTTGCAGCGCCCTTTCCGCACCTGATATTGTAACCGATATCCACTATATCGCTCACCACAGCGCTTGTAGTAGGTAATTTACCAGCTCCCTGGCCGTAGAATAACTGTTTCCCAACCAAATCAGCCTCTATAAATATGGCATTGTAAACGCCTGAAACTGACGAGAGAAGATATCCTGAAGGTAAAAAAGTCGGATGTACCCTTACTTCTAATTCATTCCCGTAACGCTTTGCTATTGCTAAAAGCTTTATGACATAACCAAGTTCTTTAGCATACTGGATATCAAAATTAGAAATATGTTCAATGCCTTCCACATAAATATCATCAAGATTCACTCTTTTTCCAAAAGCCAAAAGCGAAAGTATCGCGAGCTTATGGCTGGAATCAAAACCTTTTATATCAAGAGATGGGTCTTTTTCAGCATAGCCTTTTTCCTGCGCCTCTCTAAGGGCAGTTTTAAAACTAGAGCCTGCGCCGGTCATACTGGATAATATAAAATTTGAGGTCCCATTTAATATTCCAAAAATACTGGAAAATCTATTGCCCACCATGCCTTCGCGTATTATTTTTATAACAGGGACTCCTCCTGCGACGCTTGCCTCAAAACATATCTCTCTGTCGCACTCCCTGGCTTTCTTAAAAATCACATCTCCTTCGCTTGCTAAAAGCAGCTTATTCGCAGTCACCACATGCTTCCCCTGCGAGAGCGCCTTTATGATAATCTCCTTTGCAGGATGAATGCCGCCTATTAATTCAACGATAATATCAACGCCGGGATCGTTTATTACTCTATCAGCGTCTCTGGTAAGTATATTTTTGGGGATATTTACGCCTCTTTTCGAAGACAGGTCCTTGTCGCACACCCATAAAAGATTAAATTCCATTCCAGTGCGTTTCAATAAAACGCCGCGGCTCTCCAGAAGAAACTTTGCAACGCCGGATCCTATGGTCCCGAAACCTATTAAACCTATATTTATACATTCGCCCCGGGCTTTAGACCTATTGGGCTTCATTTTATTTTTATGCATAGTCCACCCGTTTTCTTATAACTTCTTTTACCTTCTGGTCTACTTCCATAAATTTGACCCTTGTTTCATACATCAGGTTTTCCGCCAATTCAATGGAATCAATAACCTGCACTTTTAATACAACATAATCAGAAAATTGAGGCAATCTGAGTTTGAGCTTTAAAACAACGCCTTTCTGAAACATCCTGTCAGCAGTAAACAGCAATCCGCCCTCGCTTAAATTCCTGGTCTGCGATATATCAAATTTTAACTTTTCGCTTTTTACAGGAGTATAAGAAATAACATAATTTTTACTTATTCTTTTAAACTTTCTCCTTTCAAGCTTGATACTGGAAGGTTGATATTCCTGTTTATCGCCCATTATAACGCCACCTTTATATTTTTGGTCGGGACGGCTGGATTCGAACCAGCGACCCCTTGAACCCCATTCAAGTGCGCTAGCCAACTGCGCCACGCCCCGCCTTTATGTGTAAAAATTATACCATATGCTAAAACATGTTTCAAATACGACTATTCCTGGAGATAGTGAATATCAACAATACCTTTGGCTATCAGCTGTTCCAGGGAAGTCCTCATGGATTGCATGCCTATGTTGCCGCTCATCTGGATAACAGTAGGAATCTGCTTAAAATCGCCGTCCCTCACTATCCTTCTCATGGCATTATTCACAAGCATCACTTCTGTCGCCACCACAAGCTTCTTTCCGTCTTTCTGAGGCAGAAGACTCTGCGTGACAATGCCTTTTAATATCAGGGACAGCCTTGTAAGCATATGCTTCTGAAGTTCTGCAGGGAAGAAAGAAATAACCCTGTCCAGGGCCTGGCTGGAATCAATTGCATGAATTGAGGAAATTACCAGCATCCCTGTTTCCGCGGCAGTTATAGCTACTTCCATTGTGTCAGCGTCCAGGATTTCTCCTATGAGAAGAACATCAGGGCTTTGCCTGAGCGCATTTTTGGCTGCATTTGAAAACGAAAGCGTATCTTTCCCCACTTCCCTTTGTTTTATAATACAGGTTTTGTTCGTGTGGATATATTCGATAGGCTTTTCTATTGTTATTACAAGGCTCATTCTTTTATTGTTCAAAAATTCTATCAGGGAAGCCAGAGTAGTGCTTTTGCCGGAACCTGTCCTGCCTGCCACAAGTATTAGCCCGCTTTTATTCTCCATTATCATCTGCTCTACTGCTATAGGAAGCCCGAGCTGATGCGGCAGTTGAATCTTATGCGGGATCAGCCTGAATACAGCCTCTACCTTACCCTGCTGCACATGAAGGTTTATCCTGAAACGTATATTGTCCTTATAATGAAAAACAAAATTTGTCTCCTTCTCTTCTATAAACTGCCTGCATCTATCTTCATCCAGCAGGTTAAAAAGCATGGTCTTGAGCACGGTTTCTGATATAGGCTGGGTCTTTGAGATTGAAAACTCTCCGATCTTTTTTATAATAGGTGGATAACCTGCTACAAAATGTATGTCAACCACATCCTGGAAGTCTATATCCTTAAGCACATTATAAATATTTATCTTGCGGACAAAATCAGTAAACCATTCTTTAGCCTCGTCGTTTATCTTTTCAATATTAACCCCTAACAGAAAATTAGATGGCGCGCCGCTCACAATCTCCATCCTGACCACCTGACCTATAAAAGAAATTTTCTTCTTTTCAAGCTCAAACACCACCCTTACTTTTGAATTAACCTTCATGCTTTCTATAGAATAAAAGCTGATTCCTGTCATGCTGATATCCCTGGCATATACAGTGTAGGGCATATCAAAGCTTCCGTCCTCCAGAAGCTTCTCGTATTGCAAAAGCTGCATGAACCTGAACCGTTCTGATTTTCTTTTCTCTTCAAAATGCATATACACCCCTATTCTGCTTTTGGTTCTCTGGCCATTAATTCGTTAACAGCTATAAGTGGAGATTTATTTTCAAATAACACCGAATAAACCTGCTGTGTTATGGGTAGTTCTATATTATATTTTTTGCCGAGCTGGATTGCGGCGCGGGATGTCCAGACGCCTTCTATTTCCATTACGCTCTTCTTTAAAAGTAATTCCGGCTTATTGCCTTTTCCAATCTCCTGGCCAAACCTGTGGTTCCTGCCTTCGGAACTTACGCATGTAGTAATCATATCTCCGAGGCCGCTCAGGCCCTGGAATGTCTCGCGGGATGCGCCCATTGCGCAGCCAAGGCGCGTCATTTCAGCCAGGCCTCTTGTAAGCAGGGCTGCTTTTGTGTTTGCCCCAAATCCAAGGCCGTCAGCAATGCCTGACGCAATAGCTATTACATTTTTAAGAGCTCCCCCCAGTTCAATGCCTGCCAGGTCTTTGCTTGTATAAACCCTGAAACGCTCTGCCCTGAATATGTCGCTTGTTTTCATGGAAAAGATCTCGTCCGCTGAAGCAACCACTACTGCGGTTGGAATCCCGGCCGCCACCTCAGGGGCAATGCTCGGGCCTGATAAAACAGCAAGCTCCACATCTCCCAGCACCTCTATCGCAACCTCGCTCATTCTCTTAAGAGACTTTTCTTCTATGCCTTTTACAACGCTTACAAAGCCAGCTTGCGATTCTTTTAATATTTTTTTATTTTTAGTAATTACGTCTCTGAGGAAACGGGATGGTATGGCAAGAACTATGATATCAGCGTCCTCGCAGGCAATAGATATTTCGCTGGTAAGCTGGATAGTTTTCGGAATCTTAAAACCGGGCAGAAATTTTTTATTCTCTCCGTGCTTTTGAATCGCCTCTATATCTTCCTTAAAGGCTCCCCAGAGAGAAATGTCAAAACCTTTATTTTTCAATAGGATAGCTAATGCAGTGCCCCATCCTCCATCGCCTAAAACCGTTATTTTCAATTAAACCTCCTGAATAGATTAAAGTTTATCATATGGCAACAAGGTAGTCAATAGATGATTAGGTTTGTGATGATTAGGTTTGGTAGGAAAAATCTATTTCAAAAGAATGTTTGAACGCTATTGAATAAATATCGATACCTGACACTGCATAAAACCTGCCTACTACGTCGCATATAAACATATCTTTATTTAGACTGGAATCGTGTTTTTTCATAACAAATACATGCCTTTTATTGACTGCGAGGCCTATGGTCTTTTTCCATTCTGCCAGTTCTTCCAGAGATTTAAATTTATCGCAGTTGCCTATTATATAGGTAGAGCGCTTCTGCGTAGTGGTAGTAACCCCGTTTTTCTCAACTGTTTCAGACACATAGAGGTCTTTTCTTTTTTTATTGCCCGAAGTTATGTTTTTGAATAATAACTCTCTCATTTCTGCCTCTTGTGTAAATACTTTATAAATCTATTTAATTTAATAATAAAAAAAATAGCGCTCTTTTTTCTTACTTAAAGTATATCACACGTTTTATTCTCTGTCAAATTTGTAACAGTTATTATAAGTGTCTCTACGGAGTCATAGACGTAGCCCAGGTTTAAACATGGGCTACGTCGGGAGTTCTTTTAAGAAATGAAACAATGAGCAGGATAGTGCCTATGGTAATAGCTGAATCTGCGATATTAAACACAGGCCATACCCTAAAATCAATAAAATCAATCACATAGCCAAGCCTAACTCTGTCTATCAAATTGCCCAGGGCTCCGGACATTATAAGGATAAGCCCGATATTGAGAAGCCATTTATTCCTGATAGATTTTATAAGCATGGCTCCTATTATGATTATAGCGGCTATTGAAACCGCAATAAAAAAATATGTGCTGCTTTTAAAAAGTCCAAAAGCCGCGCCTGTATTTCTTACAGATGCGATATGCAGGACATTCTTTATTATAGGTATGGATTGGCCCAAAGATAACTTTGAGGAGATAATTGCTTTGGAAACCTGGTCAATCAAAAGGACTAAAAAAATACAGAGGACATTAAGAAGGTTTTTTATACATTCGCCCCGATTGCAATCGGGGCTCAGTATTCCGCCCAAGGAACCCCGGGCTTTAGCCCGGGTGGGCTCCATTCTTCTCCTCTTTTGACTGGCACTGTATGCAGTATTTGGCATAAGGGATAACGTTGAGGCGTTTTAGAGGCACTTTTTTTTCGCATTCTATGCATTTGCCGAATTTACCATCCTCTATGCGTTTCAACGCCTCATCTATTTCGTAGACAACCAATTGTTCTTCGCTGGCAATATTAAAGCTGAGCTCTCTATCGTAACTGTCGCTTGCCATATCTGCCATATGAAAACTATAACCCGAAAGATCGCCTGACGACTCTTTCTGCGATTTAAGGTTATCTTTGGCTATACTGTTTATTTCTCCGGTAACATCTTCTCTAAGTTTTAAAAGAAGTTTTTTGTATTTTAACGCCTCTTGCTTAGTCATTTACATTAACCCCCTGTTACAACACCAGCGCATCTGTCGCAAAGTGTTGGATTAGCCTGATTGTCCCCGACCGATACGCTCCAGTTCCAGCAGCGGCTGCATTTTTCGCCTTCTGCTTTATTCACCTGAATCTCTCTTTTGTCTCCCTTTGACAACTCTACCTGAGATACTATAAATATATAACGCAGGTCAGCCAGGTATTTATTTAAAAATTCGTATTCGTCTTTTTCTTTTATAATGACCGTTACCCTGGCTTCCAGGGGACTGCCTATTAATTTGCTGATCCTTTTTTCTTCCAGGGCTTTCAGGACCTCTTCCCTCAGGGTTATGAGGCGCTGCCATCTTGATTCCAGCTCAGGATCAATCAGATCCTCTTCCTCCTTCGGCCACTGGGCAAGATGCACTGAGCTTTCTTTATTGAAATATCCCCATATCTCTTCTGCTGTAAAAGGGATTATAGGCGCCATCTGCCTTGTAAGAACGCTCAGTATTTTATAAAGAGCTGTCTGGCCGGATCTCCTGGCCTTTGAACCAGCCCCAAAAGTATACAACCTATCCTTTAAAATATCAAGATAAAAATTCGACATATCCAGAATGCAGAATTTATACATAGAGCTGGTCACTTCATGAAACATGAAACTTTCAAATGAATTTGTCACATACTTAAGCATGGAATTCAGCCTGGAAAGCGCCCATCTGTCTATTTCCAGCAAATCTTTATTGGGTATAGAATCTTTTTTCGGGTCAAAATCATACAGGTTGCCCAAAAGATACTTTGCAGTATTCCTGAATTTGCGGTATGCCTCTACAGTGCGGTCCAGTATCTCTTCTGAAATCCTCACATCGTCAAAATAATACGACGAACTTGCCCAGAGCCTCAGGACATCTGCGCCTTTTTTGGAAATCACTTCCTGCGGGCTTACAACATTCCCGGCTGACTTTGACATCTTTTTGCCTTCGCCATCCACTACAAAACCGTGAGTAAGCGCGTTTTTAAACGGCGCGGCGCCTTCAACGCCCATTCCTATAAGAATAGATGTCTGAAACCAGCCCCTGTGCTGGTCGCTGCCTTCAAGATATAAATCCGCTGGAAACGCCAATGCATTATTTGCCCTCAAAACCCCCTGATGGCTTGCTCCTGATTCAAACCATACATCCAGAATATCTGTTTCCTTGTTAAATTCGCCAGCTCCGCATTTTTTGCATTTAAAACCTCCCGGCAGAAAACTTTTCACATCTTTCGCAAACCATGAATCAGAGCCTTCTTTGCCGAATATATCTTCTATGTTTTTCATAACATTTTCGTCCATTATTTCTGAATTACACGAAGAGCAGTATAAAACAGGTATGGGCACTCCCCAGTAACGCTGCCTCGATAAACACCAGTCAGGCCTGAGTTCAATCATACTGTAAATGCGTTTCTCGCCTATATCAGGCACCCATTTTATGACTTTTATTTCCTTCAGGGTTTTCTGCCTGAGGCTGTTTCTATCCACGCCCAGGAACCATTGTTTTGTAGCGCGAAATAAAAGCGGCGAATGGCACCTCCAGCAGCATGGGTATGAATGCTGTGTTTTTTCAGATATCAAAAGGGCTTTTTTATCCAGGAGGATTTTTAGAATAATGTCATTGGCTTCGAGTATGTTTTTACCTGTCACTTCATCAGGCACCTCAAATGAATCTATCTTTTTAAACCTTCCTTTTTCATCCACAGGCATGACAACCGGAAGATTATATTTTAGCCCAACTTCATAGTCTCCCTGGCCATGGCCTGGCGCAATGTGAACGCATCCTGTGCCGTCCTGATTTGAGACATAGCCAGCCAGGACAACTTTTGATTCGCGGTTTAAAAACGGGTGCCTGGCAACCATGCCTTCCAGGTCTTTACCTTTTATTGTTTTTATAACATCACCTGTTATGCCGAGTTTTTTAGATACAGTTTCCAGAAGATCCTGCGCCATTATTAAAGTGCCGTGGCCGTCAGTCTTTACAAATACATATTTCAAGTCCGGATGCACTGCTATTGCGACATTTGACACAAGAGTCCAGGGTGTCGTTGTCCAGACAAGAAAAGCTGTAGGCTCGAGGCTCGAGGCTCGAGGGGCAATTTTAAATTTTACATATATCGACGGCGAGACATGGTCTTCGTATTCTACTTCAGCCTCTGCAAGAGCGGTTTCACATTTTGCGCACCAGTTTATCGGCTTAAGGCCCCTATAAATAAATCCGTCTTTTGCAAGTTTATTAAAACTCGCCACTACTGCTTTTTCATACTCAGGTTTCAGGGTCAGGTATGGATTGTTCCAGTCTCCGAATACCCCGAGCCTCTCAAATTCACTCCTTTGGATGCTTACGAATTTCATTGCAAATTCATGGGCCATTTTTCTGAACTTCACCTGGTCCACGTCATGCTTTGTCTTTTTCATTTCCTTAAAAAGCTGGTGTTCAATAGGCATGCCATGGCAGTCCCAGCCAGGCACATAAGGTGCGTCATACCCCTGCATTGTCTTAAATTTTATGACTATGTCTTTCAGGGTTTTATTCAGGGCGTGGCCTATGTGGATATTGCCGTTTGCATACGGAGGCCCATCGTGAAGAATATACTTAGGTCTCCCTTTTTGCTGCTCCCTTATCATTTTATAGAGATCCATCTTCTCCCATTTTTCAAGGATAAGCGGCTCTTTTTCAGGAAGATTCCCCTTCATCGGAAAATCAGTTTTTGGCAGATTTAAGGTATTTTTGTATTCCATAGTTTGACCTGCTTGTCCACCCCGTAGGTGAGCCAATTGGCTCACCTACGGGGTGGACAGGGTTTTAAAGGTATTTACCTATAATTATATCCAGCTTTTCTTTTGTTTTTTCCGGTATCAGTTTTTTGTCAGTAACTATAGCATATTTCAGCGCGCTCTGGCAAGCGCATTTTCTTTCATGTTTAAGCTGCGGCACCACTTCCTTTATGAGTTTTTTTGCAGCATCCACATTTTTAAGCAGGTTGCCTATGACCATTTCAATATTCACCTCTTCTTCATACCAGCAGTCATAATCTGTAACAAGCGCAATGGTCGCAAAGCACATTTCAGCTTCCCTCGCAAGCCTTGCTTCAGGCATATTTGTCATACCTATAATATCCATGCCCCAGCTTTTATATAAATGCGACTCTGCCTTTGTGGAAAACGCAGGGCCTTCCATATTGAGATACACGCCCTTGTCGTGCATCCTAATGCCTGATCTTTTTCCCGTATCGCAGATTATCTTCCTCAGATCCGAACACACAGGCTCTGAAAAACTTACATGAGCGACTATGCCTTCCCCGAAAAATGTGGTTTTACGGCCCTGGTTAGTTCTATCCACAAACTGGTCAGGGAGCACAATGTCCAGGGGCTTCAGCTCCTTTTTAAAACTCCCGACCGCTGAAATAGACACAAGTTGTCCCACCCCGAGCTTTTTCATGGCGTATATATTTGCCCTGTAATTAATCTCTGTGGGCAATATCGTATGGCCTCTTTTGTGCCGGGCCAGGAATGCCACTTCTACGCCGCCGAGACTGCCTATTATAAAATTATCCGACGGCTCTCCAAAAGGCGTGTTAACCGCGACTTCCTTTATATCCTTTAACGCGTCTATCTGGTACAGCCCGCTGCCCCCAATAATCCCTACTTTCGGCATTATTTATCTCCTTTTCTTCCAACGCATAGTCGCGTTTTTCACAGCTCTTTTGACAATTGCTTCAAGTTTTTCTTCCTCAAATACTTTTAAGGCGGCTTCAGTGGTGCCGCCTTTGGATGCGACTTTTTTAACAAGCTCCTCCATGGATAAAGCTTTAGATTTAACAACCTCTGCCGCTCCGATAAACGCAGCCCTGGCTAATTTAACTGCGATGTCTTTTTTTAAGCCGCTTGCCTCAGCTGCTTTTTGAAGTAAATACGTAAATAAGAAATAGTAGGCGGGGCCACTGCCGCTAACAGCAGTAATAGCGTCCATCATATTTTCTTTAGCCTCGATAACTTCGCCAACGTTTGAAAATATCCTGGAAGCTGTTCTAAAATCACTCAGACCGGCAAATCTGCCGCGGCTGATCGCAGAAATGCCTTTTCCAACCATTGCAGGCATATTAGGCATAACCCTGATTACCGTTACTTTGCCCAATACCTTTTCGATAGAGCTTGTTTTTATGCCTGCGGCTATGGAGATTATAAGCTTTTCTTTTACGTGAGGCTTTATTTCTTTTAAAACTTTTTCTATGTCCTGCGGCTTCACAGCAAGGATAATAACATTTGACTGCCTGGCCAGATCAATGTTACTGCGGGCTATAGAAACTTTCCTGTTTTTAATGGCTTTCAATTTAGACGCGTCCTGATCGCTGACAAGAAATCTTTCCCTGAGGCCGGATGCTATTGCCATTCCCATGTTACCTGCGCCGATAATGCCGATCATATGACCCTCACCCTGTTAAAAATATTCTGAGACGATGGATTTGATCTTTGCTATAAACCTGCCTGCAAAGCCTATTGGTTCAGGCGCGTATGCGCCGGATCTTTGGGCGATTATTTTTTTCATGCCGTATTTCATAAGGCCGAGCGAGCAGGCAAATGTTATATCGTATATTTTATCCGTGACCTTTATCCTCCCCATGCTTACAGGGACTTTGAAAACATTTTCTATTCTTTCAATAAAGCCGTCCATTTTCGCGACGCCGCCTACCACGCTTATACTGGGCAGGCTTTTTTTATTTTTCAGAAACGGTTCTATCTTTTTATACACGTCCCCCATCGCTGAATCTACCTTAGGCAGCAGGAGATTTGTAATCTCATCCTTTCCAGCAAGGCCGTATTTTATTTTTATTTCCTCTGCTTCATCAAACATAACTTTAAGATTGTCCTGCAAAACCTGGGTAAGGTCGTCTCCGCCGAATGGAAAATTATACGAGTCCAGGATCTTGCCGTCTATGAAAAGCGCCGCTTCTGTGATTTCTTTTCCAACGTCTACAAGCACTGCGCCGTTCTGCAGTTGGTTATCGTCAAAAACAGCAAAGCCTGTGCCTGCGCCTGAAACTATCAGCTCGTCCGCTTCATAGCCTGCAAGATTTACTGCCTTTGTAACATTCTGCAGAACTGCAATAAGGGATGTGATTATATTCAGGTCTACGTCGAGTTTTGAACCGAAAAGCCCGAGTGGATCATTTATCTCCATTTTATCGTCTATAAAATACCTGACAGGTACCAGGTGCACCGCTGCCCTGTCCAGAGACATTGCTATTATTTTGGCAGATTCTATACACCTTTTTATGTCGTCTTTTGTAATCTCGCTGGGCCTGTCTGAAATATGCACAGAGCCGCGGCTCTGAAATGTCCTTATATGGACCCCTGAGACATTTACTATAACCTTCCTGACCTTGGCCCTTGCCATTTCCTCTGACTTCATGACGCTTGACTCTATGGCATCTGATAGTAACCCGAGATTCGAAACCACGCTCCTGGAGAAACCTTTGGTAGGAACCTGGCTGTACCCGAGGATACCCCTTTCGGAATTCGCAATCAAAGCCCTGACATTGGAAGCGCCGATGTCTAAACCGCATACAATTTCAGAATGCATAAAAACCACCCCAACCGCGTAGGACGCCTGCGGCGACCTACGCGGTTTTTATCGTGGACCCACAATCGGGTCCTCGAAACGTAAATCTATGTATTTTACTCTTCCTATATCCTGTCCCAGCTGTTCAAGCACGGTTCCCAGCGTATCAAGCCTTTTATTGAATTCGCTGTCGCCAATTTTTATCTCTACGTTTTCCGCGTCAAAATAAAAAGATATATTGCGGATATCGGTTACATCTATATTTTTCAATTTAAACTTCAAAAGTTTTTTATTCCGGGATATCATGGCTATCAGAAAAAGCGCTTTTTTAATTTTTTCTTCCTGGGATTCGTTCAATCTCGGTCCAGAGTCCCTGGAAGACGTTATCCTGACTCCGGAGATGAGAGGCATTTCCTCTACTAAAAAATTCTTTGTATCCGGCAAAAAGACGCATTCCCTGTCAAGGAGATATTGCCTGTCAGAATGTATCCTGGCAAAAGGCTGCCTCTTTTTTGCCTGCACAAGCAGCCTGTTCGGCAGCACTCTCCTCACAATAATATCCCTTAATTCAGCATGCCTTTCTTCTATCTCGTCTTTAAAACTCTTCAGATCCACCAAAAATATATTGGCGCCTATGATTTTTTTGTCGTCTATATCAGTCAGCGGTTCTTTTCTAAGCACATTTTTCTCATCGTAAAATTTCACGTCCACGGCCTTTACATTAAAACAATCTGAATCCACAAATAAATACTGGAACCCCACAACGCCCGCGCCGATACATGCCACAAGCAATGTCCAGAACAAAAAGTTGAAAAAGCCTTTAAAATTACGCCTTGGCTTAGACGAAGCTTCTCTCCTTTTTTTATGCGGATGGATCTTTTGTTTTTTTATCTTGACCATTGGTCTGTAGGGGCGGGTTTCAAACCCGCCCCTACGGCAGTGCTGAATTTAATATTTTAAGACAGAGGTCTTCAAATTCAATGCCTGCGGCTCTTGCCGCCTTTGGCAGAAGACTCGTCTCTGTGAGGCCCGGTATGGTGTTTAATTCCAGCACCACAGGCCCTTTTACTTCATGTAAAATAATATCCACGCGCGAAAATGAACGCGCGGCCAGGGCCTTATGCGCCATGAGGCCTATGTCCTGGCAAAGCAGGGACAGCTTTTTCTCTATCCCTGCAGGCACAATATATTCGGTCAGGCCTTTCTCGTATTTTGCCGTGAAATCAAAAAATCTCCTTTTTGGCACAATCTCCACAATGGGCATAGCCCTGTCTTCTACTATGCCGACTGTAATTTCCCTGCCTGCTATATATTCTTCAATTATAACTTTATCGTCGTATTTAAACGCGTCTTTGATTGAGGCGCTCAGTTCCGCTTCGTTACTGGCTATGTCCAGGCCTATGGAGGAGCCGCCGTTTGAAGGCTTGACAACAAGGCTTTGGCCCAAATCCTTAAAATACTTTTTTATATCAAAATCCTTTGTAAATTTATCCTTATCTAAAACCTCATGCTTCGCGATCGGTATTCCATTTGATTTAAAAACCTCTTTTGCTGTTATTTTATTCATTGCAACCCTGGACGCAGAAGAGCGGCTTCCTGTATAGGGTATATTCATTTTTTCAAGAAGTGCCTGCACTGTGCCGTCTTCTCCGAATTCGCCGTGCAGGGCCACGAACGCCACGTCTATTTTCATCCGGTTAATCAGGTCACTTGCCAGCTTTTCATAGCTATGTGTATTTGATCCAGGCATAAGTTCTATGGGGATATATTCAATTTTTTTAGCTTCCAGGGCCTGACAGACTGCTTTCCCTGATTTTATAGATATCTGCCTCTCAGAAGAAGGCCCGCCCATTAATACGCCGACACGTTTATTTTTCATATCACTTTTAACTCCAACTCTAAGTCTATGCCGAATTTCTGTTTAACGCTGGTTCTGGCTAAATCTATCAGGCCAAGGACATCTTTTGCTGTAGCCCTACCTGTATTTACTATCACGTTTGCATGAACCTTGGAAATTTCAGCTCCGCCTATTCTTTTACCTTTAAGGTCGCAGGATTCTATAAGCATGCCTGCTGATTTCCCGGGTTCAGGATTTTTAAAAATACTGCCTGCGTTCGGAAGGCCTAGATGGATAATCCATTCCCGTTTTTTATTAAACGCCTTGATTCTATTCCGGATATTTTCTTTTTTTTCTTTCTTAAGCTTAAGCCTGGCTCCTAAAATAATTTTTCCATCCAGACCTGAATAACGGTATTTAAAATCTATGTCTTTAGCGTTCAGCGTTTTTATCTTTTTATCCTTTAAATCAATAACCTCTATATCCAGCAGAATATATTTTATCTCATTAAATACAGCCTGGTCGTCCAGGCTCCTCGCGCCTGCGTTCATAAAAATAGCTCCGCCCAGGTTCCCTGGTACACTTGCAAGAAATTCACAACCCGCGAGGGCTTTGCTAGAAGTATATTTTATTAACTTTGCCAGGCTGAGCCCGGCGCCTGTTTTTATCGCTCCGCCAGGCTCTTCTTCTATTTTTTCAAAACCTTTTGCCAGGTGGATTATTACAGCGTCCACTCCTTGGTCTCTGGCTAACAGGTTAGTGCCTTTGCCGACCGCTATAAAAGGTTTATTTTTACCCTCTGCAAAAGAGATTGCCTCTAAAACCGCTTCAGGGTTTTCAGGCTCTATCCAGCAATACGCAGGGCCTCCGATTTTAAAACTTGTATGCCGGGACAATAATTCATTGTATCTTAACATACACCGTAAATTCCTTAGCCAATTTTGCCCCTGCAGTTTCGCTTTGCGAAGCAAAGCGGCTGGGGCAAAATTCAGAGGCAATCATGCATGCGCATTAATTTCTTCCAGGGCCTTGGCAATCTT
>CAKKRB010000234.1 GCA_919902485.1 Omnitrophica bacterium GWA2_41_15
AAAGCGGCCGTATAGGCCTGTCTATAAGCCTTGAGGTTAGAATTTCTTTTTCAGTGGGCCTGCCTTCTCTCTTAAAATATCCTCCGGGGATCCTTCCTGCAGCATATGTTTTTTCCTGATATTCTATGGTCAGCGGAAAAAAGTCAATACCTTCCCTGATCTCATTTGAACAGACCGCTGTTACAAGCACCATTGTGCCGCCGTACTGGACGCATACAGCTCCATTAGCCTGCTTTGCCATTTTCCCTGTTTCTATTATTATTGTCTCTTTCCCGATTTTTCTCTCAACTCTATGAATCATATATCTCCTTTTAATACCACTTCCGTTCGGCGAACGGAAGCGGTTATCTGTTTGTGAAAAAGGCGGACATAAAGACCCTTGTTCGCTGTACTTAAATACTGCGCAACAGGTCGTTAAATCCGCCTTCCAAATTTGCGAAGCAAATTTGATCCTGAGACGGCGTTAAGAAATGCGAGTGAATAGCGAGCATTTTAGCCGTCGAAGGACCTCCATCATCTCTTTAAACTCAATTTATCAGCGAGTTCGCGGTATTTTTCCGGGTTTTCTTTTTTAAGATAATCCAGAAGTCTTTTTCTCTTGCCTACTAAACGTAAAAGCCCTACCCTTGAATTAAAATCCTTTTTATGGGACTTAAAATGGTCTGTAAGGCCATTGATTCTTTCCGTAAGAAGAGCTATCTGCACATTGCAGGAACCAGTGTCCTTCTCATGCGCGGCAAACTTCTTTATTACCTCTTGCTTCTTTTCTTTTACTATCACTTTTACCTCCGATTTCAGATTATACTATGCCTAAAACTTACGGTCAAGAGAATTTTTTGGATCTATGCACAAGACCTGGTCTTGAGCATAGCAAATAAAGCCACAACTTTATTTCATACCACAATATAAAAGGCAGATTCAGCAGAATGCCTAGCATAGAATCATTTTTCTTCATGCACTTATATCTGTTCCTTATATATTTCTTTTTTAATTCATCCGCAATGTAGGGGAGCCTTAAGGCTCCCCTACATTTATGAATAACTGCTGTCGCGCCCCTTTCGTGATACGCTATTGCCTTTGGGTTATAATACGCCTTCCAACCCTTTTTCTGCAGCCTCCAGCATAAATCCAGGTCTTCATAATACATCTCAAATGTCTCATCGAAATACCCGTTTTCATCTTTTATGTCTTTAAGCATCTCTTTTTTCATCAGCATGCACGCCCCGCTTACGCCAAAAACATATTCTGAGGCATTGTATTTCCCTGTATCTATTTTCCCGTATCCGCGCTCAACAGCTTTCCTGTTTCTGCCCACAAATAACCCTGTAGAATCTATTGTTTTTTTATCCATGCGTAAAATTTTACCGCTTACCATGCCTATCTTTTCATCCAACTTAAAAGATTCCATGGCCTCTTTTATGTAGTCTTTTTCCAACATGCAGTCGCTGTTGAGACATAAAATAAAATCCCCTTTCGCTTCTCTTATGCCTTGATTATTCGCCCTGCAAAAATAAAGATTCTCATTATTTTGAATCAATTTTACTTCAGGATAGCCAAGCCTTACTGTATCAGAACTGCCATCTGAAGACGCGTTATCCACTACTATGACTTCTATATCCTTAAAAGTCTGCATCCTTAAAGAGCCCAGGCTATTCTTCAGCAAATCTTTCCTGTTGTAATTTACAATGATTACTGATATCATAATTTTAATTATAACATGGAAAAAGAAAATTCTAAACCCTTATCTTCCCTTATCTTTTTACCCTTATTATCCCTCGTCTTTATCCGACCTTTTGTCTCAGGCCTGGCGTATCCTGTGTTTGAATTATGGTATGAAATTATTATAATTTTTCTTGCGGTTACATCTCTCACAAGTTGTAGGGGAGGGTTTAAAACCCTCCCCTACGGTCATAAAGCAATTTTAATTATTCTAT
>CAKKRB010000235.1 GCA_919902485.1 Omnitrophica bacterium GWA2_41_15
GCAGGCGTATGGCAGCTCATGAAATTAATATCCAAGAGCCTCGCGGCATCAACAGTCCTTGTATGGTTTACAGGCATTACCTTTCTTTCAACTTCCTTTATCCTGTCATGCATAAGCGATTCAGCTACACTTATAGGAACGCCTATCTTGTTTAATATATCAATCTGCATATACATTACATTAAAAAATCCTGCCAGGGCAAGTCCTTCAGGATGGTGCGCCATCACCAAGTCTATTTTTTCTCCTTTTTCTTTCAGCCTGTCTGTCAGAAGCATCTCTCCGACTTCCATATCCACTCCAACAAATATTGTCTTTATCTCGCTGTCTTCCTTGCCATTGAGTATCCTGGTATCGCTGTAAGGATTACTAAGCTTCTCTTTGTCGTAAAAATCCTTATCCTTCCCTGTTAATTTCTCGTATTCTTTCTGCGCCCTCAGAAGTTCTTTTCTAACGCTCTCCTTGCCTCTGGGGTCATTCTCCATGCCAAAAAGCACTGCGTTCCTATAGATGTCTATTAATTTCACGGCATTCCTCCTGTTACATTCTGTGTAGGGAACGGTTTTAAACCGTTCCCTACATTATTATTTTGTTATTAATTTAACGAGCGGTGTTTCAAATCTTTGCCAGGGATAAACGCTCATCCCTGTCTTGTACGCAAAAGACGCCACTAGCGAGGCATATGGAGCTGAAAAAGACTTTTCTTTCGCGCTTTTATAAAAATAATTACCAGGGCTGTGGATAAGCAAAAGATACATAAGCCCTATTAAAAGAACTCCTCTTCCCAATCCTAACACAAGGCCGATGGCCTTATTGGCCAGGGAAACGTTTTCAGAATTGCCCAAAAGCTTATCAGCCAGAACGCTCAACAGCTTAAATATCAGGATCGTTGCCAGAAATATTAATAAAAACCCTAATACTTCTGATTTTACGCCTGATATCCTGGCATTTTTGGCCAAGAAACCACTTACTAAAATATAATCATTGAATGAAAGAACAAACGCTAAAAAAAGGCCTGAAAGCCTGAAAAACTCGGGCAAGAGCCCGTTTTTAAAACCTACGTAACATGTTCTAAATAAAAGAATTACAAAAACAATGTCAATCCAGTTAAATTTTATTTGAGGCATAATTTAAAATGAGGAATTACTCCAAATATGAAAGAAGTATACCATATGCTTTCTGATTTGTCAAGGCCAGCTGGCAAGTTATTAGGCTGGATTTCATAGAATCAGGGCCATCTATCAATACCTTTATATACCTGTCTGTGTACCCGCTCAAAAACCCATGCTTATCCCTCTTGTCTTCTACTAAAACTTTTGCTTTTTTACCTGCGAAGGCTTTCTCAAACTCCATAGCAAAGTTATTTGCAATATCCATCAGGATATGTTCCCTCTTCTTCTTTAAAAAGCTGCTTATATTATCCTTGTAACTATACGCAGAAGTGCCCAGTCTCCTGGAAAACCCAAACATATGCATGCGCATAGGCCTGATTTCTTTTATAAAACTAACTGTATTCTCGAAATTAACGTCTTTTTCCCCTGGGAAACCTACCATTATATCAGTGCTTATTGCTATATCAGGAATCGCTTTCCTTAATTTATTTACAATGTCTGCGTAATCATCTGCCTTATAGGGCCTGTTCATTTTTTTTAATATTTCATCATCTCCGCTTTGAAAAGGTATATGCAGGTGTTTGCACAGTTTTTCTTCTGATTTTATCAAATCTATCAAATCACCTGTTACATCTTTAGGCTCTATGGAACTGAGCCTCATCCTCCAGTCTCCTTTTATCTTACATATATCTTTTATTAATTTAGGTAGATTTGCATCTTTTGAAATATCTTTCCCATATGCCCCGAGGCATATTCCTGTCAAAACTATCTCTCTGTAACCATTACTCAGTATAGCCTTGCATTCCTTTAATATGTCTTCACTAGGCCTGCTCCTGGACCTGCCCCTTACAATCCTTACCTTGCAGTAAGAGCAGGTATTGTTGCACCCGTCCTGAATCTTGACAAACGCCCTAGCATGCCCTTCGAAATCTGTAATAGAATCATTATTTTCTTTTGTCATTGCGAGGAGTCCGCCAGAGGCGGACGACGAAGCAATCTCTGGAATTCGATATTTGTCTTTATTTTTTATAATAAAATCCACGCCTTTAAGTTTACGTAAATCCAGATCGCTGGACTCTATCATGCATCCTGTTGCTATAATACATTTATTCTTTTTTCTCAAACCTGACCGGATTAATTTTAAAGACTTGGAATCGCTGGTTGAAGTAACTGTGCAGGTATTAACCACGCATATATCAGCTTCATCGCTACTGCCTGCTTCGATATACCCATTCTTCAGAAAATTCTCGCGCATGACCTGCGATTCATACTGATTAACCTTGCATCCAAGGGTTTTTATGTAAAACTTTTTTATAGTCATGCCTATTGTCTTTCTATCTGATGCCGTTAATTCACAAACAAGTCATACTCGTTTTGTGAATTAACGCGGCGGAAGAATTATAATCTATCGTTTTAAACAATATGCCCCGAACTGAAGCAAACCTTTTAACCTGGCTTTAATATCATGGAATGACTTCGGACGCATTATTTGCGAGAATATGTAGCCCGGCCTCAGGTAAAAGCTGTAAAGCGCCCTGTCTACAGCTTTATTCATTGCGCTGCAGGAAAGCTGCGAGTAATCTATTATTGCCCTCTGCTCTTTTTTCTCGTCCACCCAATCCTTCCAATCTTTAGCTGCTATATAATTATTATCCTTGCACCAGTTATAAAACTCTG